>JBJKTB010000380.1:0-32478 GCA_046703345.1 Ignavibacteriaceae bacterium | reverse complement strand
AACAAAATTATCGTAGTTGAATGTAATGCTTCCTCTTAATTTATCTAGTATAATTAAATCGACTAAACCGAAGAGCAAGATTTCAAAGGTAAACGCTCTTGTGCTGAAAGTAAGATTAATGTCTTTTAACTTGAGCTTGTTATTGCTTCCGTAGATAAGCAAGTAAGTCTCCACCGCGAAAGAAATTAATAGCGAGCTGAGAATTACAAACCTGGATACTCCGGTCAGATCGAATTTGTATATTATGTAAGAAAGGATTCCCAGCATAAGGAAAAATGATACCGTGTATGTATAAAGTATATTGATGAGCTGAAAATCATCGGCGCTCTTAAATTTTCTTGAGAGAAGACTTGCCGCCGCCCATGAAAGCATAAACGCCAGGAAGAATATTCCGTATCCCTTATTTATAAATGTTCCGCTGTGAAGATAAAGTGACAAGTAAAACGAGAACGAGTATATTGCAAAATTTTTAATTATTCGGCGCTGCATGATTTTTCACTTCTTCAAAATATATTTCAATGATCCTTTATTTATTCCCGCTGCCTCAAACCGGCTCTTCTTTTTGCCTTATTATTTCGGCACCCCCGGAAGCCCGGTCGTTCGTCAATTCTAATCCCTTTTAAGTAAATCACTTATCGGGAAAATTCAGTTACCTTATATAAAATTTTATGCCACTACTTTTTGCCAAAATAACGTCGATTTTATCGACGAAACGCATGTTTATATCGACGAAGTGTAAGCGATAATCTCATTATTAGACTGCGGTTTTTCCCGTGTAAATTATTGAGACATAAACGGTTTAATCCCGCATTTTGTTGAGAGCGTTGAATGATGATTATGAAAGCTTCGAGATGGCTGTAAGTTAATGTGATGAGCAGTTTGTAAGGTTTAATGAGCGGAGATTAGATAAGCGGATTCATGAAAATTGAACTATATAATTAATAATTCGTGAAATTCGCGGCTGAATACTGTCAAGTGATGTAACCGGGCGGCTTAAATAAAATTTTTATCTTCTGACAAAAAAATATTTTTTAATTACGTTCTTAATGTTCTGTGCGGCCAGTTCTTTGGTCCATTTTAGCATATCGTCGTTCCACCTTTGAGGGTGAACGGTAATCATTAAGCGGGAGGGAAGCGTTTTAATACCCTTGATTATATCGTAGGTAGATCTGAAATCAAAAGAGTTTTGCGAGCTGACCTTATCCCTTACGCTTACGCTGCGGCCGTTCCACTTTCTGCCGGTGTCTGTAAGATATCCGAATTTTTCCCAGTCGATGTCCAGGTAAGGTTCGCCTATGAGCCCTAACTCTCTGTAGTCGTACTTCTTCCAGATTATTTTATTATCGAATTTTGAAAGCGGACTGCCGTGCATACAGATGGTTTTAACGTCCGCAGTTTCTCTTATCATATCAAGATTAGCGCGGAAGCTTTCATACGAAAGATCTATAAGCTCGTCTTCGCTGATTTCAACTTTGCCGTTTTCTGCTTTAAATTTTCTATTGGCTAAGTCTACGTCCTCGTAATGATAGCCGGTTTCGTGGCCTAATTCGGCTATCTTTTTAATGATTTCCCTGTCGTAGCTCCCGGGAACAATCCTGAAGTAATATGTGCCTTTTATGCCGAGCGAGTGTTCAAGTTCCGCAGTTCTTAATGAGTTTGCCGGAAGAAGATCTACGTCGTGCCGCAGAATTAAAATAGAATTATTCTCAGGCATTACTCCGGCCGATATATATTCTTTGAAGGTAAGAAATAAGTAGCCTCTCGAAAGAAGCGACTCAAGTAATTTTCTGTAGGCGGAAATAGTAAAATCCATAATCATTTAAAGTTTTGTTGATAACCGGGATTCTTTATCATTATCTTTTTGCTTTCCGGATAATTCTCCACGAACCATACAAGGAAAGCCGTAACGTCTATCTTCTCCGACAGCAGTTTTCTTCTGCTTTCTTCCCGCCGTCTCTTTCCTCCTGCGTCCGCAAGTATTTCGCTGCCTTTTTCTATTGCCTTAATCTGGTCTTCTTCAGATTCGGTGTAATTGAATGTCAGACCGTATCTTTCCTGCTGCTCCCTAAGATAATAACAGCTTGTGTTGTGTATAAGAACAGAAGGTATGCCTAGTACCGCCGCTTCCGAAAGCATGGTAAAGCTTTCTCCCATCACCAGCGAGGCGAATGCTATTGCGTCATGCATCCTGCTGGGATCGATTTTAATACGGTAAGATTCCAGCTCGGCCGGCAGCTCCGCTTCCGATGATATGAAAACTTTCGCGTGCTTTTCAAATGACTTTATCGCTTTCATCTTGTTTTCATACGAAATACCTTTATGACCGACGTCGTGGGTCGCCTGCCATGATACAAATCTGAGTATTACGTACTTCTCTTCCTCGCCCGCTCCGAGCTCATTAAGTATGCTTTTATCAGGTTTAAAATAATTCGGATGAAGATATGCAAGCTCCTGGTATCCGCTGTACTTTATTTCTTTGCCGCCTAGAGCGGGGTGCTCATAATCGCCGGTTAGAATTACATTAGTAAACGGCCGGTAAATTTTAATCTGCTCAAAATTAAAAGTGTCCTCAAGTGTAATATGCGGTTTTCTCTGGAACGAAGACACCATTGCCGCGTAAGGCGACCCGGCGCTTAAAAAGATATCCGGCTTAAACTCTGATGCGATCTTCCAAAGCTTGTAATTAAAAGTCGCGAGTCCTTTTAACTTATTTCTGAATCCTTTGTACGGCTTGCCCAGATTTCGGTAATTATAGCCGTAATGTTCAAGCAGATCTATGGTAATTTCTTTATCGCGCGTTGTAAAGATTACTTCGTTTCCGTTCTTCGCGGTTATCTCCGCAAAATTGCGCCAGTAATGTATATGCGCGGGATGCCCGATGTCTATAAGGAACTTCATATTAAAATTTATCTTTTTTCTTTCTAAGTAAAAACGGCAGCGCGCCGCGAGATGCCATTTGCTTATATTATTAGGCTTTTGACTTCATCATTTGGTAAAGCTTGAGCCCAAGTTTACCGGCATTGTAAAGCAGGTTATTATTTATTCTTGTAAAACGCCCGTTGCTTACAAGTTCTCCGCCGAACTTGGATTTAAACTCTCTTACTCCGTTGTCCTTCTCTGGAGACCCGGCTCCCAGGAAATCGAATTTTTTAAAGCCTTTCTCCGCGGCGTATTCAATAGGCGCCCATGTAGCGAGCACACTGGGGTACAAATCTTTGTAATCCTTATCCAGACCGCTGCGGTAAAGTTCATATACCGTATCCTTAAAAAACGGACAAAGGTTTGCGCCTATAATTTTGCCTTCATGCTTTACGAGGAAATATTTCCCTAAGGAAGGCGTTTCAAAAAATTTTTTGAAGAATATAAAATCGGGAAGCGGCTTTCTTACTTTTTCTTTGTACAAATCCTGCAGAAGCCGGTAGAATTCTTTTATCTCTTCCAAATCTTTAGCCTCAACTATTTCCGCGCCTGCGTTTCGGCTCTTTTTAATCTGTCTTCTCCTGCCCTGATTAAGCTTAGCCATATTTTCTTCCGGAGTGCTTAATTCAAGGATAAAGTTAAGATGCTCATGAAATTCAAATCCGTTATCTAAGAATTTTTCTCTGCTTCTCGAAAGATCAAAGAGATTTCTAAGCTCTATGTATATCGATTTGCCCTTAACTTTTTTAATCAATCCCTTCAGCAGAAGATCGGTTATTTCCGCGTCGCCGTCTTTTACAACCGGGCCTCCGTAAATTATGCATCTGCCGCTAAGTTTTCCGGCTATTATGCCTTTCTCTCTCATTATCACGGCTATCAGAATTCCGGCTATTTTACCCTTATCGTCAGCGGCGAAGATTCCTACAGGCTCAAATAGCGAGTTTAAAGAACCGTAAAGATCGTAGTATCCCGGTGATTGGAAAAAATTCCCGTCCGGATGACCGGATAAAAACTCTTCCCAGCTTTCTCTGTTTATTTCTCCCGCGTCGGTTATTACTTTATATGCCATCTTGCCTGAGTTATTTTAATTCAAATTTTACTTAAAAAGGTAGCTTAATTTCCTGGTTCCTGATTAAAAATCTTCTTTTCCCTGATTGCGTGAGGGGAATGTCATCGACTATTTTAATTTCCAGTTTTATGCTGCCGCCTATGTAATCTATCCAATATTTATAGATTTCATCGATCATTTCAGGTTTAAATTTCGAGTTAACTTTTAGCAGAATGAGAAAGTCATCGATGCTGTTCTGCCTTATCTGGAAATGCTCTACTGCCTTGTTCATTTCGAAGTATACGCAGAAGTTCTGCACGATTAATAATTTCCCCGTAGGCGAAATTAAAATGTCCGAAGCCCGGCCTTCTATCTTTTCAAATGCCAGAAGTTTTCTTCCGCAGGCGCATTTGCTACTGGATTTTGTTACGTAATCCTGAGTATCGTAGCGGATAAAAGGATTTGCGTAATTGTGAAGATCTGTTGTTATAACTCTGCCTCTTCCGCCTTCTTCAGCTTCTATGCCGTCGTGGAGAACTTCGTTTATTGCGTATTCCATCGATGAGTGATAACAGCTATGCGTGGAGCACTCTGATACCGTGGCGTTGCCTTCGCTGCTGTACGCGTCAAAAACATCGCAGTTGAAGACCTCCTGAATCAGCTTTCTTGTCGACTCGAAGAGAATGCTGCCTGTAGTGGTTACCGATTTAGGCGAATGAATTTTAATATTATTCTTTTTAATATAATTCGACAGAAAAAGGATCACTTCAGGGTAACCTCTAATTACAGAAGGCTTGAATTCATTTATCTTCTCTACTATCTTTTTGAAGTTTTCATCAGTTAAATGGGGACTCGATAGGAATAGAGATTTATTCGAATAATCCTGTATCTTCTTAAGCAGATTCTTCCTCGGGTACTGGCTAAGCTTTACATACTTGTCGCCCAGTTTGTAGCCCATCCAATACCAGCCGCGTATACCGGCCGCTTTCCACATCGAGAGCGAAGACTTTGTCTGATAAAACTGCAGCGGCTGCCCCGTCGATCCGCTCGATGAGCTTAATACCAGTTCGGATTCAGGTATGTTCCTGGCTACTATCCTGTCAGGAAAATTCCTTCGTATATCCTCTTTAGTCAGTACCGGAATTTTGGGAAGATCGTCCTTCGTCTTTATATCCTCCGGCGTCAGCTTAAGATTCTTGAATAATTCGTTGTAATATGGAACATTCTCGTATGCATGCTTTATTAGCCACCTTAGCTTCCTGTTCTGATACTCCGCCAGCTGATCCTCGCTCCACCACTGACTTTTAAGCAGGAACTGAAGATCTTCCGATAGCGAATATCCGAGCACCATATCGCTGGCGGGAAGAATTATTTTTTCAAGAAAAGAGTTTTTTACAGACATTTTTTACCTTTTGGCGCCGCTCTATTTAGAAGCGTTTTACGCAGTTAACTGAGTTTAGTATAAATTTGTGCTTTAGTTGTGTAGCCTTTCGCTAATTATTTACGACTGCGGGTCATATTAAAATAATTAAGCATTCTTCTAAAATTAAATATTTAAAACAAATATTTTTTATCAGTTTGCGGTCAATTCAAACTGCCGATTTTAATTTCCGGATTTCTTATAAGAAACCTTCTTTTGCCGGAAGGCGTCAATTCAATTGTATCAACGACTTCCACGGAAAGCTTGACTGAATCCCCCAAAAAATCGTTCCAGTAATTAATTATATCTCTCTTATTATTGTTGCTGAAGGATTTGTTGGTAACCACTTTTAATCGTATTAAATCCTTTTTCTCCTGAATTACCTGGAACTGGTCGACAGTCTCCGAATCATAGAAGTAATGAATAAAATCCATCTCGAAAACGTAGTCTCCGTTAGGCAGCACCAGTATTGCGTTGTCTCTTCCTTTTATCTTAGCGATGTTCAATAAATTTCTTCCGCAGCTGCATTTATTTTCGTTCCCCGTAACCATATAGTCTTGTGTGTCGTATCTTATGAACGGATGAACGTAATTAAACAAATGAGTAGTTATATGCCTTTTTGAATGCTCATGATCATTTTTCGAAAATTGGTCTTCCAGAAATTCCGATATAGCTAATTCCTCCGAAGGATGATAATGCTCCAGGTTTTCACATTGAGAGAAAAGAGCGCTTCCTTCACAGCTGTAAGAATCGTAAATGGTTGTATTAAAAACTTCTTCGATCTTCTTTCGCATATAAGGATGAAGAGTGCTGGCGGTTGTACTTATCGCTTTCAGACCAGGCAGTCTTATTCCTCCCCGTTTTTCAATCAGTTCTGCCATGTACAATATCGCGGTCGGATAACCTCTGATTATTCTAGGATCGATACGCTCAATCTTATCTAAAATTTCGGTAAAAATATTTTCGCTCAACTTGTGAAAACTGAAATAACTGCAGTTATTTAAAAGATCCTGCACCGTTTTAACCATAGATGTGCGGGGGTGCTTGCTTATTTTAATATACCTGTCGCCGAGTTTATAGTTCATCCAGTGCCAGGCTCTGATGCCTGACGCGTTACGGAAGGAAATTGTTTCCTTTGTTTCGAAATATTTCAGCGGCTCTCCTGTTGAACCGCTAGTTGAATTCATAACAGACTCTGATTTCAGATTCTTTGCCGTAAGCTTGTCCGGGTAGTTTCTTCTGATGTCTCCTTTTGTTAAAACCGGAATTTTATACAAATCATCCTTCGATTTTATGTCGCCTGGAGTAAGATTTAAACTCTTAAACAGCTCATTGTAGTAAGGTACGTTTTCGTAAGAATGTTTTATGAGTTCCCTAAGCTTTTCATTTTGAAATTCATCTATCTGCTGGCGTGTCCACCACTGGCTCTTTGTTAAGAAATTGAGGGATTTTGAAACTGAAAATCCCAGCAGTGCATCACTCGACGGAAGAATTATTTTTTCTAAAAATTTATTTGAAAAGATCAATACCATTTCCCCCTTAAGTTATTTCCGTAATTTTGTTTTCCCTTTTCCTCTTTATATAAATCAATCATTAATCTTGTCTTTAATTTGTCGTGAAAAATTAAGGTATAATGAAAGGAAATTTAATTTCATCCGCAACAAATTCTGACAACTTTTATTTCGAATTATCAATGCGCTCTTCTTAAAGAGTGAGCTTTATATCCTTATTCCTAATAAGAAATCTTCTCTTTCCCGATTTGGTTAGAGGAATATCATCAACTAAGTTTATCATTAATTTTGCTTTCCCGCCCAGCAGATCCTTCCAGTGGCTGTAAATTTTTTTCTCCGTTTCTAACGAATATTTCGAGTTTACTTTTAATAAAAAACTGAATTCGTTCAATGCGTGCTGATGTATCTGAAACTGCTCTATACATTCAAGCCATTCGAAATAGACAGTAAAATTATGGACAATTAATAGCTTGCCGTCCGGAGTAATTAATATATCGGAGTCTCTGCCTTCGATCTTATCTAATGCTGTTAAATTTCTGCCGCATGTGCAGGCTTTTGCCGATTTTGTTACGTAATCCTGCGTATCATACCTTATAAAAGGTGTGGCGAAATTATGAAGATCGGTTGTAATTACTCTTCCTTTTTCGGCCGGTCCTGCTTCTTTGTCGCCGTTAAGAATTTCGGTTATCGAATATTCCATGGAAGTATGATAACATTTGTGAGTGGAGCATTCTGCAACTGCGGCACCTCCTTCACTGCTGTAAGAATCGAATACTTCGCAGTTGAATGCTTCCTGTATACCTTTGCGCGTTGAGTCAAAGAGTATGTTGCCTGTTGTGGTTATGGCAGAAGGGGAGTGAACTTTAATATTGTTTTGCCTTATGTAACTTGAAAGGAACAAGCCGAGATCAGGATAGAACCTTATAACCGAAGGTTTGTAGCTGTTGATTTTCTCGATTATGAATTTGAAATTTTCACCGGTCATCGGATTTGATGATAAGTATAAAGATCTGTTTAAGATATCCTGAGCGCGCTTGATTAACCTGCTTCTGGGATTTTGACTGATCTTAATGTACCTGTCCCCGAGCCTGTAGCCCATCCAGTACCAGCCTCTTATCCCCGCGGCCTGCCATAACGAGTGCGAGAGCTTTGTCTCGTAAAACCGCAGCGGTTCACCGGTCGATCCGCTGGACGAGCTCAGCATGATCTCGCTTTTAGCCAAGTTGCTTGCGGCAATCCTGGCAGGAAAATTTTTCCTGAATTCTTCTTTAGTCAGTACTGGTATCTTGTATAGATCGTCCCTCGATTTTATGTCGTCCGGCGTCAGTTTCAGACCTTTGAAAAGCTCGTTGTAATAAGGAACGTGTTCGTACGAATGTTTTATTAGCTTTCGTAGTTTTTCATTTTGATAATTTTCTATTTCGCCGGCAGACCAGAACTGACTTTCCATAAGAAAATTGAGCTGCTTCCATGTAGTCTTCCTCAGCAGAAGGTCTGACATGCGCAGAATAATTTTTTCGTTAATTATGTTTCGTACAGGTGTTGAGCCGTTTATTTGCGCCATCGCTAATTCTCATAAAGATTATAAAGCTGCGTCCTTATACTGCTCCACCTGAAACGCTCCAATGCTTTATTTGCGTTTTTTGTAATTGCTTCTGCCCCCGAAGGATTATTTATAATCCACTCGACTTTTTCTTTTATCTGCTCCGGACTATTAACGTCTACTAGAAGGCCGGTAACATTATCCTCTATCATGTCCGGAATTCCCCCGACTCGCGAAGATATTACTATAGTGCCGCTGGCGAAAGCTTCAAGGACCGACATCGGCTGGTTATCGTCGCTCGGCACTGAAATAAATATGTTTGATTCCGATAATTCGCCCGTTATAAGGTGATTGGGAAGCTTACCGAGGAATTTTATGTTAGTTAAATCCTTTGTTTCGCAGTATTCTTTTAACTTTGCCGACTCCGGACCGGCGCCGATTATCTTAAGCTCGGCTTCGGAATGTCTCGCCTGAATAAGCTGAAATGCCTTTATTATGTCAAGAACGTTATAGCCTTCATCCAGATATCTTGTTGAAACAAGTCTGGGTTTTCTGTAGTCAGCCGAGTAATTATTACGAGATTCAATTTCAAGCAGGTTCGGCAGAATAACGGTTTTGATTCCGTACTCTAGAAATGTACGCTGTAGGAAGCCCGACATTACAGTTATATGATCTGCGCGCTTTAATACTGATTTAACGAATTTATTTCTTCGCTTTAAAAACTGTCTGGCTCCTCCGCCGTGGTATGTAACAATCGTCTTCTTATTAAAAAAAATCTTACCCGCTGCAATTCCCAATACTATCGGGAAGAAACCGAAGAATGAACATCCGTGCAGGTGTATGATATCAAATTTTCTCACCTTCAGCAAAAGGGGAAGTAAGAGGAACAATCTTGCCGCAGTGCTTTTTTTTGTGCTGAATATTTCAGCCGAGTCGCCTTCAGCGTTAATTTTGTTGAAGTGGTTCTGCACTACTATAGATATGCCGCCAGTATCTTTTATGTAATTTGCGACTATTAAAACTTTCATATGGAAATTTAAATTTTGGAAATAATTGCCGGCCGTGCTATTTGTCAATTAAAGATGAATAAAACTCTTTTGTCTTTTTTGCTATCATAGGCGAAGAGAAATTCTTCCGCGCGTATTCTCTTGCCTCGCGTGAAATTTTAAGGAATTCATCCGGATTATTATAAAGATCTTCAAGAATTATAGAGAGCTGTCTAACGTCATTCTTCGGGAAAAGATAGCCTGTCCTTCCGTGAGCTATTATCTCTGAAACTCCGCCTACATCGGTTGCCGCCGCCAGCCTTCCGCTGCTCATCGCTTCGATTATCGACATCGGAAGTGATTCCTGGTTGGAAGGCAGTATAAATATTCCGCTGTTCTTCATCTGCTCAACTATTTCTTCCTGCGAAAGCCACCCGGCAAATTTTATCTGCGGCTCAAGTCCGTTTTCATGAACGGCGGATTGAATCAGCTCTTTGTAAATATTATCGCTGAATCCGCCGACTACGGTAAGATTATACATTATCCCTTTTGATTTCAGTGCGCCGATGCTTTTTATTAAGTCTATCAGTCCTTTCCTTTTAATAATAGGACCCACATACAGAATATTCATCCTGTTGCCAATCTCGTTATCTTTAACATCAAAGAAGATCGGCTTTACCGGATTAAAGATTACCGACTGCGATTTTATTTTCCCCGCAGCTTTGCTGTCTATTAATGCCTTCTTCAAATATTCGGAAATGAAAACATAGTTCCCGAATCTCTTCATAAAATGATTCTGAATTAAAATCACAAATCTGTGGTTTAATTTCTTTTTATAGCTGATCTGACTTAAATACTCACCGTGAAGATCCGCATGAGGAGTTATTACGACCTTAGCGCTTTTTATCTTTCTGAGAAGCAGTAAAATAGTTCCGTTGCCCTGCACGTGTATTATATCGGGCTTCCATGAATTAACTTTTTCCGCAACCGTTGAGGCTCCGAATAAATAAAAGAATAATTTAAATGAGTTAGTGTACCTGAAAGGGTAATAGTGGATTTTTATATTTGAGGCGAATTCAACAATATGTTCGTGCTTCACTTCTTTTCTAAAAGACATTACATGCAGCTCGTCGTTTAATTCGCGAAACCCGTAAAGCAGATTGAATGTAACCGATTCAACACCGCCTTTAATATCAGCTAAATTTTCGGGTATGCTGGAGATTAACAATATTCTCATAAATGTCTGCTGATATTTTTCATGTTTTATTTTGTATTTGGAAGTGAAATTGCCGCTTGATTTGTCAGCGCGTTAAGGTCGGATTCCGTTATAATCTTTGCTTTCGAATAATAATATAATTGAAATGCGAAAAGGAGAGGAGTATCCAATAGAACAAAGCTGAAAGTTATAACAAGGAGCATTGCAACCAGAAAGAAATATCCTTTCATCCCTTTATCTGCAGTCAAAGAAGCGAAGGTCATGCTGAAGTTAAATATGAGGAATATTATTCCAAGCGCTCCGAAAGTTACCAGGTAATGCCCGAGCCCGTTCACGCTGTTAACGTCCCAGTTGTGCATTTCTTTTTCAGTAAGCAGGTCGTGTCCTCCCACACCGAAGACCGGAGCCTTCTCAAAATCCTTAAGGTTAAGCAGAAGTCCGGCGAATCTTCCCAGCGACTGAGCTCTCTGCGTATCGTTGGCCAGCTGCACTGCGTTAAGCAACTGCTTGTTCGGATTAGACGACAATTTTGTAATCTTCTTTGACATGAACGGAAGCTGAAATAAAATTAAAATTAGCGCAGCGCCTACAGGTATAAGCATAAAACCCTTTTTCATGCTTTTATTTACCATGTAAAATATAATTACGCAGATTAAAGCAAGAAAAGCTGTTGTTGAGAATGTGGTTATAAGAGCAAGAATTAAAACTATCAGCCTTTTGTTCTTTAAATTGAAATTGTTGTGTATAAGATTCAGTGCAACCCCTATTGCCAGTATTGAGCCGTACGCTCCGGGTTCAAACATGAATCCGCAGTTTCTCGGCGCTCCGCTTGTATTTATTGTATAGAAGAATATGTTTGCGTAATAAATTCCGTCGTGCGCCGGCGGCGATGTAATCCGCAGCAAATGCTGCAACGATGACATCAAGTTGAAGAAGGGGCCGAAGAAGGCCGTCTGCACGGCAAACAAAGGCAGGCTTATTAACGCGCCGAAGTATATAACCTTCTCAAGTCTCTCCGAGAAATTTTCAAAATTTAATCTTATAGTAAAAAATGCAAGTGAAATCTAAAATGTGTAGCGCAGTATAAATGAAGGATGTACGTCGTGGTAAATTAGATAGTGAACTACATTGTAAGCGAAAAAAACAAGAAGAATCTTAAAGTAAACAACAGGAATATTTCTGTATCTGAATAAGTAAACAAAGACTAAAAGGCCGAGCGCTATAAAATCCTTTACAAGATCGCCTAAAAAATATCCGTTTGAAAATGAAGAAAAAAGGACTAACAGAACAACAGACAAGTATCCCCAGAAGATTTCATAGTTTGTTTCTTTATATTCTTGAACTTTAATCATCCGAGCTTAATATTATTAATTTAATCCTTTTTTTATTACCCGATCGTAAAAAAGATTATGATACTTTTCAAATTTTAAATCGTTAAACAATCTAATGCAGTTATTCCTGTAACCAGCCTCGTCGAGCATTATTTCTTCAGCTTTTAAAAACACATCGCTTATACTATCCACTACTTTACCCACTCCGTTGCCGTCTATCAGTTCCTTATATCCGGCAAGATTAGTTGTGATGAGCGGAACGCCGAACTGCAGATAGTTAAACATCTTTCCGGGCGACCAGTCGGAATATGTGTAGTTTGTATCCCAGTCGCCGTTATTCGGACCCATAAGCATCAAGCCAATATCGCAGGAAGAGTAGATAACATTTATATTATCGAACGAAAGCGGCTTTGAACTTATATAAGCATCATAAGGCTTCAGCTTTTCAAGCATCTTTTCCAAGTGCCTTTTCTTGAGTTCCTGTTTTGAGTGCAGCACCAGAGCGAAATTTTCCGGCATGCGATCAAGACTGTCTATCAGCTGCGGAATTCCGTTGAAGTCCCCGAAACCGCCTGCGTAAAGTATTATCTTTTTTTCACGGGGAATGCCGAACATTTCGTTGAAATAAAAGTTCCTTTCAGGCTTCGGCTCGCCGATAGGGGAGTTGGGAATTATATATATATCATCTTCGGGAATATTATTCTCTCGGCTTAATATCGCTCTTCTTTGCGTCCCGAATTCCAGCGTACCTGCTGCGTGCTTGTGCAGCTTCCTTTCGATCCTCTTTAAGATTTTGAAGTAACTTAGTTTCAGGTCTTTGTAAACCCAAAGCTCAAGCGGCCAGTAAACAAGAAGGTGATTCCGCTTTCTTACTGCCAGGTAAGCTGCTACTAATGAAGCCGGGTCTCCGGCAATAAAAACTTGCTTGTCTTTTGATTTCCTAGCCTTCATATATACGCTTAAAACGAACATGAAGGTGGTATAAAAATAATTAAGCGTTACTCCGAGTGTACTCAGTTTTTCTAATTTAATCCTTTTAAGAAGATGAAACGCTCTTGCCGTCTGGTAAAAGAACTGATGAAGTATTCCCGGATCGTATGATGTGATTACCTCGAATTTCGTAGAACTGAGCTCTTCGTTATAATGCCCTCCGAAGTATTTCTTCTGGTAAACTTTTACGTGATGACCTTCTTTGTTCATCATCCTTATGGAATTCATCCACGGCGTGCACTGATATATCGATTCATAAAAGATGACGTAATTTATATCCGCGGGAGATGCTGATTGCTTTTCTTCTTGTTCGAGAGAATTCATAAAGTGATGCGAATAGTAGATAAATTTATTTTAAAATACTCTTTAGCGCGCTCGAAACTTCCCTGATCACGTCGTCGGTTATGCCGAGTCCGCTCGGTATGTAAAATCCCTGCGACGCAAGAAATTCGGCAGCCGGATATGTTTCGTCCTTAAACAATCCCATCTTATTGAATACCGGCTGCATGTGCATGGGATAAAAGAAAGAGCGTGTACCGATCTTCGTTTCCGATAGCGCTTTCATAACGTCGGCTGCGGTTTTATGCAGTTTCTCCTGAAGAACTATTCCGTATACCCAGTAAACATTGTCCGCGTAGTTTGTTTTCTCAAGGGGAAGTTGAATCCCTAGTATGCCCTTCAACTCCTCGTTGTACAATCTGCCGATTTCTCTTTTCCGAATAATGTGCTGATCTATCCTCTCAAGCTGCGCCACCCCGAGTGCCGCCTGCAGATTTGTCATTCTGTAGTTCCAGCCGAGTTCGTAATGCACGTACCTTGGTTTATCCGGTTCGAATGCCAGATTTCTTAATTTCCTGCTTCTCGCCGCGAGTTCCTCATTATCGGTTACAACCATTCCTCCTTCGCCGGTAGTGATGTGCTTGTTCGGGTAGAAGCTGAAGATACTTATATCGCCGAAGCTGCCGCATTTTTTATTATTATAAGTTTGTCCGTGCATCTCGGCTGCGTCTTCTATAAGATATAAATTATATTTTCTGCAAAGTTCTAAAACCGGGTCCATGTCAACCGGAAGTCCGTATATGTGTACCGCGATAATCGCTCTTGTCTTTGAGTTTATTTTTTCCTCGATCCTGCTAACGTCCATATTCCAAGTAACCGGATCCGAATCTACCAGAACCGGCTTTGCACCTGCGCGGACGACCGAAACGGCAGGTGAGATTATTGTAAACGCCGGCATTATAACTTCATCGCCGGGACCTATCTGCAATGCAGCTACCGCAATATCCAGAGCGCCCGAACCGTTAGAGCACGCTATACCGTATTTACGTCCTAAATATCCGGAAAAATTCTCTTCAAACTGTTTTACAAAAGGGCCTTCGCTTGAGATCCATTCTGTTTCTATACACTGGTCGAGCAGTTCTTTCTCGCGTCCTGATAACAACGGAGTATTTACTGGTATGGGCTTCATCATTTTTCTCAATTATTAAATATGAAGAGTTATTCTTTATTCTACTATTCGGAACCGGTAAATGGTTAAATTTAAATACCGGTATAAAGATAGTAATTTCTTTATTTGAATACCGGAAGTAGTTGACTTAAAGGTATTCGAATTAACAGTGAACGAAGTTTGTTAACAGACCAGATTGTATTTGAGTACCTCTTCGTTAACAGGCTCGAAGCGGGTTTTGTCCTTTCCTTCGCAGTATGGGCCCTGCTTTACTTCAATTATGACAGACTCTTCAATCATCTCGAAACCGTGTCCTCCTCCTGCCAGCAGAATTATGTCTCCCTTGTTCAGAATTTCGCTCTCAAGATAATTTTTCTCGCTGTCGTAAAAATCAACTCTTACTTTACCGGATTTTATGAACAGAACTTCCTGCGTCCATACTACTTCTCTTACTACGGGATTATGAACGTGCGGCGGTATCTGGTGCCCTTCAGGCCTGTTCATTATGCCAAGCTGCTGTGAAAAATTATCCGGTGTAAGGAACTCGATTCCCGATTGCATGGAATAATCGTCCGGAATTATCAAAGCGATTAAAACGTCACGGTCAAATATTCTCTTTATCATCACGGTTTCCTTTTATTTATTTTCGAATTAGTTTTTAATTAAAATCTTTATTGTTTAATTGACGCCCTGAAGGATAATTTCTTTTTTCTTGAAATAATAATAGATCATTGAAAGGAGGTAAATTAACCCGGCCAGCAGTTTTGTAATTGCGGCTCCCATAACTCCGAACAGATAAACAAGTCCGGTAAATCCCGCTACATTTGATATGCCGATAATGAACGCCGCGTTTCTCATCTCCTTGCCGAAGCCGTGAGATCCCATGAAGCGGTTGATGTAGTCGGCTATTCCCCACATGGTAAAACCGAATGCCGTTACGTAAGTTAAATGAATAACATTTGCGTAAGCTTTTGAATAAAATATTATAAATACTTTGCCTATAACAAGCAGAAAAGCAATAAGTGAAAGCCCGGCAAGTATAACAGTCACCTTTGTCGGCTTAGAAGGAAGGGAATTGCTGTTTGCGAAATCCTTGTATAATGTTGTCCCTACAACTCCGGAAATTAAAGCCAGCGGCGCCGCTACTGTGCACGCCAGCGAATAGAAACCGACTTCTTTAGAGGTTAAAAAATATAAAATAGTGAAAGCGGCAATCTTGTCTGTAACTACATCGAATAGCGTACCTGTGTATTCGTGAATTCCGTAAACCTTCACTTCTTTGAATATTATAGAAAAACTGTTTCTCAAATTTTTAAATTGAGGCTTTAATTTAATTACAGTGTAAACATAAATAGCCATCATTCCGGCAAGTTGAATAATATTGAAATAGAAAGCGTCCAGCTTCTTTACGGAAAATGTAATTATTAAGAATAAAGAAAATAGGAAGATTATTTTGGGGCCGGTCCGGTTAATAGAAAGAACTCCTATCTCATTGTCGCCGGCAAGGTAATTTTCCAGACATAATTGAAGCTGATATACGATGATCATCGGACTTAAAATCCTAATGACAAATCCCAGATCGTTTTTGTAGAGCATGTCGTCCACAAACGAGTACCCGAATATTATTATTGTCATTACCGCAGAGCTGATAAGTGTGTAAACAAGTATCGCACCCAAAAACTCTTTTCTTAACGCATCGTATTTATGATGAGCAACCAGTTTCTGAGTTGCGATAAATACGCCGAAGGTAAAAAGAATTGGAACAATGGTAAGCAAGTTAACTAGGTAGGTAAATACACCGTACTCCTTTGGCCCAAGATATCTTGTTGTGATTATACTTATAACAATTCCAAGAATGATGTTGAGTATCATCGAGGAATATAACGAGACTACCTGTTTTGTCTTCTTTGTGAGAGTAAATGCCATTAAGTTTTTTTGCAGTTAATTTTTTTATTACTATAGGGATTTCTAAGAAAGGTTCAGCGGGATAAAAATTTAAGACTATTCCGCTGCCGGATCTCAACGAAAATAATTTTAGTTCCGGAGATTAGCAGTATCACGCGAACCGCTACCTCCAGGTATTGTTTAATCTTAACGGATAGCTGTGGTGCTGCTGTTTGCCGGTAACCAGATTTGTCCGGTTGTTATTATTAAGTACTGTTCCCAGGAAAGGAATTTGCATTTCTTTAATCAGGTTTAGAGCTTCGTTCATCGGGCCTAATGCAGGCTTGTCCGAAGCATCAACGAGTATTATGCCGTCTACGTACTTTGCCAGCAGTTCGTTATCCTGCATGTTTAAGACTGGAGCCGAATTAATAATTATAACATCAAATAAGTTTCTTATCTCATTAAGAAATCTTTCCATCCTGTTAGATGTCAGAAGGGATGAAGAATCTCCTGTTAAGGAGCCTGCGGTAATATAATAAAGCTTTCCGCCGTCTTTCTTAATTACCTCTTTTAAAGAGGCCCTGCCGCTTAGATATTCGGAAAGACCGGGAGCGTTAATTGTATTTAATACATTGTGTACCATCGGAGCCCTCAGGTCACAGTCGATAAGCAGTGTAACCTGATTTGACTGTGCAAATCTGTTAGCCAGGTTCAACGCTACCGAGGCCTTACCTTCACCGTTTCTAGCTGCGCTTACTGCTATCATTCTTTTCTGATTATTATTTGGTAATGTCATCTGGAGGCCGTTATCGACAGCATTGAATGCTTCATTTGCGGTAGCCTGCGACGGTTTAAGTGTTAAAACTTCCTTATCAGGCAGACTTTGTTTAGCTTTTCTGCTGTTTTCTGCCGGTGGTATAAACTTCATTTCTTTTTCTTTTAATTCGATCTTCTCTGGAACTTTCAGTGTGTCTTTAAAGTAATCGCGGCTCAATATGAATCCCATAGCTGCGGCAATTCCTCCGAACAAGCCGATTAACACTATCATTGCGCGCGACGGCTTTTCCGGTTTATCAGGAACGCGTCCTCTGCTTAATATTAAAACGTTGCCCGATTTAGAAAGCTTGTTCAGATGAACTTCCTGGTACTTCTGCTCAACCTGCGTATAAAGCTGCTCAAGAGATTCAACGTTTCTTTGATAAAGCGACAGCTGCATGGATTCTCTGGGAAGAGTTTCAAGCCGCGAATTGTAACTGCCGATAAGCGAATTCAATTCGTTCAGCTTTATAGAAAGGGAACGGTTCCTTACTTCTTCTTCCATAAGCTTCTGGGTCTTGTCTTTTATCTGGTCTGGACTGCTGGCGTAGGCGTCTGCTTTTACGTTGTTAATCCTTGTGCTAAGCTTTGCCTTTAAATCATTAATCTGTCTGTCGTATTCTTTTATCTTTCCCGAAATATCGAGATTCGGATCGCTGTTTGCCAAGGCCATATCGCGGTTCATCTGGAGCTCGGCAATCTGCTTCTGAAGAGCGCCTATGTAAGCCTGCGAAGTTTGATTCTCCATATAATTAACCAGCTCCGGATTCTGCTGATTTATTTCCTTTTTGTATTGTGCCAATACTTGATTAGAAGACATCAAATCTATCTTCGCAGCATTTCTCTCCGCATTAAGCTGAGAAAGCTGGTCTATCAGCGCGGTGGATTGAGCGTCAAGCGCAACAACTTTTCCTTTTTCCTTGAAGTTAGCTAGCACTGCTTCGGCGCTGTCTAATTCCGCCTTTGTTTCAGTGCTTTGTTTAAGAAGGAATTTTTCCTGTTCGCTAAGCTGTCTGCGGTTTTCCGCAAGATTAATACTCTGGTACTGATCGGCGTATGTATTAGCGATAAGTGCGGCTTCTTCTGGCGAACGGGAATCGGCGGAAATATCTATAGCGTCTTTGTCAGGTTCCTGATCAACCTTTACTGACGATCTAAGTATATCTGCGATCGCATCTTCGCTCTTGGGAGTCACGGTTCCATTATCAGGATTTTTTACAACCAGTAGTTTGAATATGCTTTTATCTTTAGCATTTTCAACTTTCTCTACCAGCGCCTTTGCTACTTTTTCTCTTGTATCGTAATTTGTTATTACACCGATCTCGTTTGAAATAAATCTGTCGAGTTCGTTTATGGTCGGATATGCTGATGCCTGCTGCAGAATGTTGTCCGGCTGTTTAATAACTCGTAAAATCACCGTGGATCTGTATACGTTCGGGGTGTATAAAGCGTAAGCCAGCGCAGCCAGAAGTATTACGGCTGATATAATAACGAATGCCCGTATATTTCTGCTGACTAAAAGAATATAATCTTTCAGCGATCTGGGAGATTCTACAATGTATTTTTTAGTTTCGGAGTCTTTGTTCTGCATCTTACTTCATCATTATTTTTTATAGACGTAAACCAATAGAGCGGCAATCGATGCGATTGCTGATAATATGGAAACCACGGTGCCGAAATAATCTTTGAAATACCATTTTGGCGAGCCGGGTACTAGAAGAATATCGCCCGGAAGCAGTTTAGGAATTTTAATAGGTTCGGATAAGCTGCTGTTGTCCCCCATAAGATCCTGGTAATTGAACTGAATGATCGTTTGTGTAGAATCGCGGTTTATTCTGAACAGTTTCAATTGATCAAGATTTGCGTCCTGCAGCGGGCCGCCGGCAAGAGAAAGAAGGTTGTTCACGCTGCTGGTAGCCGGGATGATATACTGCCCTGGAAACTTAACGTATCCCCACACCATTACTTTTATGTTAACGGAGTTTGGGTCGCTGTAATCGTAAAGTCCGCCGGTGCCGGTAATCTCTTTATAGCTCTTACCCAGCTGAATATCCTGCTGCGCAAATGAATTTACGCTTAAGATTGTTGAAAATATAATTCCTATTAATAAAATTTTCTTCATTTTTGTTTTGTACCCGATTGATTATTGTGAAAGATTTTATTTGAATTTCAATGTAAATTATAATTTTGATAATTCATAAGGGTCTTTTTTCATCTTTCTTATCAACCGGTTTTTCCTTTAATTATTTTATTTTTCGCAGCTTCGCCACGTGAGTCACATTTTCTGTTACTATATTTTATTTATTCCACAACAACTTTATCAGCGTCTTATTATAATTACATGGGGCTCAGTTATAAAAGTCTGCCTAAACGGTATCTATTCAAATATTTTTTAAGCACAACACTTATTCAAGTAGAATTCCGCAAATAATAAACAACACTTAATAAGAACATGTACTATTATAATACACACTTTTGATGTCTTCAGCGGAAAGCTCTATAAATAAAGTCTCTAAAACCATTTGTTTAACCATATTATTGAAGACTATCGTCTCTAATCAATTCTTACACTTTCATATTTATCAACTTCTATGCCTAATGATTGGTTTGCATTTAGAAATGAGCTTCGGGGATTGGAGAAGGGGAGCTAGTCCTGTAATACTTCGATTCTTGACGATTTTCAAAGTATTTTAATAATAAACATAAAAAAGCATCTGCAGAAGGCTTAATTCTGACGATTTTAAGGTCTTTTTTTACCCGTCATAGGACGTAAGTCCGTAACTTACTTTATTATAATATGTTAAGCTGCGGTTAGAATATTATTTTTTTAAAAAAGTTTATAAGTAAAAAATACCGGCGTATCAAAAACAAACAAAAGAATAAAAATACGCCTCTTTCTGTTACAAACAGGGTTGCCTTGATTTTGCCGAAAATCAAATATTCAGGTCCGGATTATCAACATACCGTTCAGTATTTAACTTTTCATTTAAGGGATTAAAGATTTGTTTACATCCCCTGCTGCAATAGCTTTAAAATCTTGTGATATGTTTTTATCGGAAACTATAATTGTAGTCGGCCCTGAGAACATCCAATTGGGGATGCTAAATTTATTAATATAATTTAGAAATCGTTTGCAGATCATGAGAGCGTCGGTACTGTTTATCTGACCGCTGTTATTAACGTCTGCAGCTTTTTTCTGCATATTGTCGAGCAGAATTTGTCTTGCGAAGTACTTAGCCACAACCAGCGCATCGGTTGAATTAACGCTTCCCCAGCCGTTATATTTTGAGAGATTGATTGCATACTCTCCGGGTGAGATATTATCAAAATTATATTCGCCGCTGCTGTCGGTTAAAGTAGAATCAGTACCGTTGGGAGAGCTTATTATAACCGAAATACCTTTGACTGGTGTGTTTTGGCTGTTGTCGTAATAAACATGACCTGAAACTGAGTAGGATGTACCGCTGCTAAGCACAATATTTTCCGCGCCCGGAATGATATTTACTCTTACAACATAATTAATTCCGTTAAAAAATGACGAATCAGTGGAAAACCGGTTCCCCTGAGTAACAGCAACATCCTTCCAGCTTTGCGGTACGGTGATATCTACTGTAAGAGGATAATTAAATATAGAGGTATCCAGCGAACCGATAGAGGTGGATAATATTATCTGATTCGAAGAAGAAGAAACAATATCAAAATTGAAGTTCTCTCTCTCTTTAATGTATCGTGTCACGTTTCCGAAGGTCGCTTCCCAAATATTACCCGAATCGGACTGCTGCACAACCCAGTTACAGAGCTTGTCCAAAAAATAAGTCGAGACAACTGTTGTATCGGCACCGGTTGTATCCGGCATAAGATTCAGCGGTAAAAGGTCATGAGCATAATAATTTGCCCAGCCGCCGGTATTTATCGATTGGGCCACAACATTTTGGGTGTAAATGTCGAAAGCCTGGTCATCGGTAACAACGCCGCGCGGATGATTGAAATAAATATCAATTGCCTGAACTTTATAAAAATTATCGCCTCTAATATTAGCTGAGTTTGAGTAGTCGCCGCATTTACGGGCCGCCTGGAAATATCTTGATGCAACTCTGATTACGTCGTTATCATAAGAGCAGTAAGGGTAAGCCAGACTTATACACTTATAACCTGGAATTTTTTTCTCTATGGTTTGCTGCGATTGATATAGTTCATATGAAATTGAGCCTGGTAGAGTAGTGCTTCCTACAATACAAGTATCCAAATCGGGATGAGTAACCGTATGAGCGCCTATTTCATGACCTTCATGCGCCAGCGAATCGAACTGCCACCAGAACCCGTACTCCCAATTCGGTATGGCGTCTGTAACTTCACCGGTAATTACAAAAAACGTTGCTTTTAGTCCGTATTTATCAAGGACAGGTCTGGCGTTTGTAAACTGACTGATTGTTGAGTCATCAAAGCTTATTGTAAATGCCGATTTTTTATTATCAGCCCACCTTTTTACCGTGACTGAACCGTACACAGAATCTTGTGAAGAAGCGCCCTTATCATTGCCAGGCTCTGATACTGCAGCCGCATAAATATTAACGGCGGCAATAAATAAGATAAAAAATGTAAAATATTTTTTCATAAATCACCTAAAGTCTAGAAGCACTAAGGTCTTCAAAGAATTAATTTCTTTAAAATATTTTGTTTTCAGAATAAGCATAATACTTTTCTTGGCATAAAGATCGGCTTACATGTCTCATTCTAAGAAAAAAATATCCATATGTTACACAGAGCAAATTTGTTTATTGCTTTGATTGTATTTTTATAAAGCAATAACAAACTTTAATTCTCGAAACCAGACTTATCGGAACAACAATCAGACCAACCTTTACTGCTGGAAACTATAACTCTATTATTATAAGCAATTTAGGAGATGATTTTACCGCTCGTCGAGTTAAACCTTCCGCTTATCGAGTTATTTGTCAGAATGAATTGAGAAGCCGAATAATAACGGAATAGCTGATTAGTACACAACAGGAAATTTTATTCAGCTGTAATGAACGAAGATTATATTCTAGATTATTGCGAACAATTTACTGCTTCTGGATGGGGATCTACGGGCATGTGATGAATTAAATAAAATAACCAATTAATAGAATGGAAGTTCCCGCATAGGATATTTTCTTTTAAGATCATTATAGGCTGAAAAGGTAATTTAAAATTGATTAGTCGATTCTGAATTGTTTTTTAAACATGGTTTTTTCTCTGTTTTTCTGTAAAGGCAATAAAAAACCCTTTAACCTATTACAGTTAAAGGGCTTATCAGCGGAGAGACAGGGATTCGAACCCCGGAAGGACTTGCATCCTTAACGGTTTTCAAGACCGCCGCATTCAACCACTCTGCCATCTCTCCGAATTTTGTAATTCCTTAAATTTTAATCCGGATTTTAAATATTTAATTTCCAGTTTTCTTCCGGAAACTTCAAATGCACAAAAATTTATTCCTAATATCAAAAATAAACGCTAAATCTTTTGTATTCAAGTTGACAAATATAAATAATCTTCCACTCACGGCAAAAAATAATTTAGCGTTTTCTATACCTTTTGTTAAAAGGCTCAATTAAATTAGTTCAGGTTTGCGTAAGCGGAGCAGTAAGAATATATTTAAACTTAAATATTCTAAATTTCACATTAAAGCGGATTTAATATGAATAACAGCTTGTCTGAGTTGAAACTGTTTGCTAAACATCTAGCCGACCTTAGCGGGTCGGTTATTAGCAGCTATTTCAGAACGCATGTTTCGGTTGACTCGAAAGCCGATTCTTCTCCAGTTACAATTGCCGATAAAAAAGCGGAAGAGCTGATGCGCAGCGAGATTATGAAAGAATACCCGGAGCACGGCATACTCGGTGAGGAATTCGGCGAGCACAATTCTTCATCAGAATACAAGTGGATTCTGGATCCTATTGACGGAACAAAAAGCTTTATTTGCGGAACGGTAACCTTCGGCACCTTAATCGCACTTGTCAAAAATGATCAGCCTGTGCTCGGCGTAATAAATCAGCCGATACTTGATGAGTTCCTCATAGGTGATAATAAAGTTGCCGAACTTAACGGCAGTAAGGTTAACGTTAGAAAATGCAGCAGTCTTTCCGAAGCCGTTCTTCTTACAACCGATCATCTCAACATTAAAAAATACCAGGATATAGATAAATTCGAACGTCTTCTTGAGAAAATAAAATTATACCGCAACTGGGGCGACTGCTACGGATATTATCTTCTCGCTACAGGATTCGCAGATATTATGATAGACCCTGTTATGAGTATTTGGGATTCGATGGCGCTGATTCCTGTAATCAGAGGCGCCGGAGGAATCATTACCGATTACAGCGGGAACGACGCCGTTTCGGGCAGCAGTATTATAGCTTCAGTTCCGGAGCTGCATAAAGAAGTGATTAAAGTTCTTAATTAATTCCGACGATAACTCATCAGTTTTAAAATTTAAAAACGGGCCGCAAGAAATATTATTAAAGTTAATATTGAAGAAACGGATGCCCACAGCTTCGGCTTCTTTGTGTTGAATACCAGAATCAATGCGGCTATCCAAAGCAGCAGCAGCAGAACCAGGCCGGGAGAAAAAACATCCGCTACCGAAAGTATTTTTGTCCCACCGATCGCCCCGAGCTCGCATCCCTTCTTTACAGTGCTGAAGACTAAGGTGAAAGAGAAGAAACTTATCAGCGTGAATATTGTATACAATCTTAATCTCGGCCTGTTCTGAAAAACCTCCAGCCCTGTTCTAACGGCAAGTATTAGTCCCGCAAACAATGTTAAAAAATAAAACATCGATATCTGCGAAGGAACATTTCCTAAGAATTCTGTAGATGCTAAACCTTCTTCGGGAAAAACGAATGTTTTACCTTTGTCGGTTACTTTTACGTTGTAAACTACTTTGCTTAGCGGGGGATGATGAGGAATCACGGCAATCAGCGCGTCCCCGTCGGGTTCCATTTGAATAGTATGCCAGGCCGCTCCGGCAGAATCGCTTCGCCAGTTTAATTTTCCTGTTAGACCTTTGAAGTCGCTTGCAATAATTATTTTATATCCGTCTTTCCCGGCATAAGTTTTTTCGAACCGGAAAGACGAGCTTCCAGTTACCAAATCTACAGTGCCGTTTAAAGGATAGTCGGGAGAGCTTATACTCTGCGCGTAGCCTGCAAGAAATGTTATTATTGCCGCAGCAATCCATAGAATTAATGACTGCTTCATATCTCAGCTTGATGAATGATTTTTGTTTAATGATTTCTGTTAAGAAGACTAAAGCAAAAATAAACAAAATTTGTATAACATAGCGATGTAAGGAAAATTATCCGCAGTCTATTCGGAAAGCGGAAGTCATTTAATTAATTTCAAATTCTTTAGGAAAGAATTAATGTGATTGTAAACTCTCCATAATTCATCCGAAAGATTTAACTTACAAAGATTTTAAAATTAAGTGATATCTCATGGGAAAAATATTCAGAGTATTCGATACACCAGAACTTCTTGCTGAAAAGCTCTCTTCTGAAATACAGACGGCTGTAAACGAAAAGTCTGGAAGTTTCTTTCTGTCGGTTTCAGGCGGCAGCACTCCGGTAATTTTATTTAAAGAGCTAGCGCATCCGCCTTATTATAAAAATATAAGCTGGGATAAGCTGGAATTATTCTGGTGCGACGAGAGATGCGTTCCGCCGGATGATAAAGAGAGCAATTACGGTTCGGTCGATCTAAACTTGCTGAGTAAAGTTGATTTGCCTGAGAAGAACATTCACAGAGTAAGAGGAGAGGATGATCCGAACAAAGAGGCGGTTCGTTATGGTATGGATATAGAAGTTAGTCTGCCGAAGGGAAAAAATGATCTTCCTGTTTTCGATTGGATTCTGCTCGGTATGGGCGATGACGGTCATACTGCCTCATTATTTCCCGGTCAAAGCCTAATATCTGTCTATTCCAATATTGCTGGTGTGGCTCAGCATCCGGTCAGCGGTCAGAAAAGAATATCACTTACTCCGGATGTTTTAAACAATGCCCGAAAAGTAACTTTCATGGTTACTGGCAAAAACAAATCCAAGATATTATCTGAGATTATTAACGATCTTCCCGGCAGCAGCGCTTATCCTTCAGCGGCGGTAGAACCTTTGAACGGCAATCTGGAGTTTATGATTGATAAAGAAGCGGCATTTTACTTATAATTTATTTATAGCCATATTTGGTTCGAATTATTAAACGTTTTCGGTGATTTTAGTTATATCAGTAGGAAGATGTTGCTTAACCCTAAGTTATACGAGATAAATACAAGGGTCTGGATCAAACAGTTCGGCGAGGGAGTTACCCTCTCTCAAATTCCTTTTTCAGTCTTCGAAGATATGGCGGTCAAGGGGATAAACATTATCTGGCTGCTTGGAGTGTGGAAAACATGCGAAGGATTGATTGACAAATGCTGCTTCTCCGTTGATCTCGTCTCCGCCTATACAAGAAGTCTTAAAGACTGGAGAAGAGAAGACATTATCGGTTCGCCATTCTCCATAGACTCATACCAAATAAATCCTGCTTTAGGAACAACAGAAGAACTTATAGAACTTCGCCGAAAACTCAATGCTATCGGGATTAAATTGTTCCTCGATTTTGAACCGAATCATTTCGGCGCCGAATCGGTTTTGATCAAGTCGAATCCGGAAATATTTCTGCAGGGCGATAAAGAAATGCTGAAGAATGATCCATTCACTTTTTTCGAAGCGGGCCCGGATTCCCGCAGAATTTTCGCGCACGGTAGAGATCCACTCTTTCCGGCATGGACAGATACCGTGCAGGTTAATTATTACAGTAACCAGGCAAGAGATTTTATGACTAATACTCTTCTGCAAATTGCAGAAGTATGCGACGGCGTAAGATGCGACATGGCAATGCTTCAGTTGAACAATATATTTCAGAATACCTGGCTCGGAGTACTCAACAAAACAAAGTTCGTAAAACCGAAAGATGAATTCTGGCTTACGGCTATCGCTAAAGTGAAAGAAAAATTCCCCGATTTTATATTTCTTGCCGAAGCATACTGGGACCTCGAATGGGAACTTCAGCAGCTCGGATTTGATTTTACTTACGATAAAAAGTTGACCGACCGGCTTGGCTCACAGGATGTTTACAGCATAAAGGCCCACCTTGAGGCGGAAATATCCTACCAGATAAAGTCTGCCCGATTTCTTGAAAATCACGATGAGCCCCGCGCTATAACAAAATTCGGTAAGCGACGCGCATACGCTGCGGCAGTTCTTATGAGCACTGTGCCGGGTATGAAGCTATATTTCGATGGACAGTTTGAAGGCAAGAAGACTAAGATTCCGGTTCAGCTCGGCAGAGAGCCGGAAGAAAAAATCTCATCCTCCATTCAAGAGCATTACAATAAAATTCTTAAAATTACCAAAGATGATATCTTTATTAAAGGGCAATGGAGACTTCTAGATACAATACCTGTTTCAGAAAATAATTCTACTTATGAAAATATGTTTGCCTGGGAGTGGAAACTTGATAACGATTTAAGAATAATCGTGATAAATTATTCTGAAGAAACATCTCAGTGCAGAATTAAATTTGACCCGAGTACTTCAGAAAAAGAAATCCTTCTTATCGATCAGCTTAACGGTGCGGATTACAGAAGGTCTGTCGGCGAGATAAATTCTTTAGGCCTTTTCGTCGAACTGAAAGGTTATCACAGCCATATATTTTCTGTAGTTGCACAGCCGTTAAGCGCTGCAGGTAAGGCGTCCGCAGTTCACTTAATCTAAACTTCATTTTTTATTTTTTAAATTCGATTTTTTCATGAAGACAGTTGTAATTATTCCCGCATACAACGAAGAGCAGTCTATTGCCAAAACTGTTACTGCGATACCGAAAAATCTAGTTTCTGAAGTTGTTGTTGTTAATAACACTTCAACTGATTCGACGCCCCAAGAAGCATCGAAAGCCGGCGCAACAGTTCTGAACGAAGAATTCCAGGGATACGGAGCCGCCTGTCTTAAAGGAATCGAATACTTTAAGGGCAAAGGCTGCGACGTGGCCGTTTTTCTTGACGGCGATTTTAGCGATTATCCGGAAGAGATCGATCTTTTACTCAAACCGATCTATGAAGAGGATTATGATTTTGTGCTTGGCAGCCGTGTACTCGGAAAAAGACAGAAAGGTGCTCTGCCGCCGCAATCAAGGATAGGAAGCATTATTGCGGGTATACTTATTAAATTATTCTGGGGAGTAAGTTATACCGATCTTGGCCCGTTCAGAGCAATTAAATTCGATAAACTCATCGAACTGGAAATGAAAGATAAATGGTACGGCTGGACCGTGGAAATGCAGATTAAAGCGGCGAAGAAAAAATATAAAATCACCGAAATACCGGTAAGCTACCGCAAGCGAATCGGTAAATCAAAAGTCACAGGTACTTTTAAAGGAACATTTATGGCAAGTGTTATTATTCTGAAAACTATATTTTCCGAATTCTTAAAAGGTATTTGATCATTAAAAATCGGCACAAAATAAGATGAGAGATGCTGTAATCATATTTGCTAAATATCCCCAAATGGGAAAAGTGAAAACCAGGCTTGCCGCAACCGCCGGAGAGTTGTTTGCTTATGAATTCTACAAACTCTGTTCGCAGAATACATTCGACGAATGCTCCGGCTTGTCTGTTGAAAAATATCTTTTTTTTACAGGAGAAGACGAAGACAAATTTAAAAGCTGGGCGGGAGGTAATTTTTTGTTAACAGCTCAGGACGGAGCCGATCTGGGCGAGAGAATGAGAAATGCATTCCGTTCTGTTTTTAACAACGGTGCTGAAAGAGCGGTTCTAATAGGCACCGATATCCCCGGCATCTCCGCACGTCTTATAAATAATGCGCTTGAAATGCTGGAAGGCAGCGATGCGATAATCGGGCCTGCCAACGACGGCGGTTATTATCTTATTGGATTAAAAAAATTGGAAGAAAGTATTTTCGAGAATATACCATGGAGCACCCGGCATGTTCAGGAAATTACATTGTTGAGGTTAAAGCATCTCGGTTTTAAAACTTATTTGCTCGAAGAGCTATTTGATATTGACAGCGAAAAGGATTTGAAAGAATGCATATCATCCGGAAATGCGCACGGTAAAATTTGGGATTTTGTTAATGCGCAATACGGAAGCAAAGCAAAATAAAAAAATCAAAATCATATACATCTTTTAACATAATACCGTAACAAAGTTCTGAAATTAAGTGCCGTTTGTCGGCGCAAATTTACCTTTCGGCGAAAATATTAAAAATTTCGCATTTTGCCTCGGACAAAAACTTTACTCTGTTAACTTCATTTATTAAGTTGTCAAAAGATAATAGATGCGGTAATCTATTTCACTCATAATCATTACTATTAAAAATTAAACACGAGAGAATTTTTCCGGAGGGCAAGATGGATCTATTTTCACTCGTTATTTCTTCATTAACTATTTTCGCGGGATCATTTTTCCTTCTTATCGGAGGATCTTACATCGCTTACAGGATTCGCAAAAAGTCCATGTAGTATTTCCGGCTTATCCGAAAAGACTTTCTGAAAAAACTGATCCGACACGATCCTGCATAATAGTGCTTATGAATTAATCCTCATTTTCATGAGGATTTTTTTTACCCTCACCGGAACAAACTTTTTATTTATCTTGCTGCTGTGTTTTAATTAGCGCTTATGATGGACAAAAAAATAAAAGGAAGAGCCGCCGGATTTAATCCGGCAAATCGTTTCGAAGAGCTTCATATCGACGATACGGAATTCGCAGAAGACGTTTTCCCCGGAGAGGAGCATGAAGCGAAGCAGATAAAAACGATTTATTACAAAGATTCGTCAAAGTCGGTCATCTCAAAGAATGAAAGTTCCGATCTCGGTTTTAATCTTTCGGTAAATCCTTACCGCGGATGCGAGCACGGCTGCATTTACTGCTATGCTCGGCCAACTCACGAGTATTTGGGATTTTCTTCCGGCATAGATTTCGAATCTAAGATTATGATAAAAGAAGACGCCCCGCGGCTGCTCGAAGAGGTGTTTAAAAAGAAAAGCTACAATCCCGACGTGATTATGCTTTCAGGCAATACAGATCCTTATCAGCCCTTGGAAAGAAGACTTAAAATTACAAGAAAGCTGCTGGAGGTTTGTCTTCATTACAAAAATCCTGTTTCAGTCATAACTAAGAATTCGCTTATTCGAAGAGACGCCGATCTTCTGAAGGAATTGAGCCTGTTAAATCTGGTTTCGGTGATGATATCGGTAACCAGTTTAAATCCGGAACTCACTAGAGTAATGGAACCCAGAACATCTACACCGGAAAGAAGGCTGGAGACAATCGAAATATTAACCCAAGCAGGTATACCCGTGGGTGTAAACCTGGCGCCGGTTATTCCCGGATTGAACGATGAGGAGATCCCGGCCATCATTAAAGAATCGGCTTCGCGCGGCGCCGAATACGCTAGCTACATACTGCTGCGTCTCCCTTATGCCGTAAAGGATTTGTTTTTAGACTGGCTGGGAAAGGAATTTCCGGAACGCGCAAATAAAATTATTAATAAGATTAAATCTACTAGAAACGGAAAGTTAAACGAGTCCGGATTCGGAGTACGGTTTACGGGCAAAGGTGAGATTGCCGAAACAATACGCAATTTATTCTATTTAAGCTGCGGAAAACACGGATTAAAAAAGACCGGTCCTCATCTTAATTTAAATAAGTTCAGCGGATCGGCGAACGATCAGATGGAATTATTTTAGCCGTTAATGTAATTAATATCATATAAAATACTGTTTTATGCCTTAATTTTACTATTTTTAAG
This sequence comes from Ignavibacteriaceae bacterium, assembly GCA_046703345.1. GTDB lineage: Bacteria > Bacteroidota > Ignavibacteria > Ignavibacteriales > Ignavibacteriaceae > FEN-1297. The sequence goes on along the minus strand of JBJKTB010000380.1, from coordinate 2,516 downwards.
AATCCTTTTAATTAAAGAATCATCAAACAAGCGTATTAAATTATAAAATGGCCCAGAAAAAAAATCAGAAGAAAGAAAGGCAGATCGGCAAAAAGCAGCCCGAAAAAAAGCCTTTAATAAATCCGAGATATAAGAACACATTTTGGACTATAGTTGTTCTCGTAATACTTCTTATATTTTTTATTGTTAACAATACGAGATCCGTTCCTAAGCAGGGACCATATCCGCCCGAATACAGCATAGAGAAAAAAATCGGGCCCGATACTACAATTGATCCCAGACTCCGGATGGATACTCATTCGTCTGCAAAAGTTAGTCAGAATAAATAATAAGGAAATCCTTTAATGAAAAGCACTTTATTCATAGCAATAGTATTTTTCGCATCAGTTTCTCTGCTCGGCTGCGATAGAAACGCCGGCACGAATAAGAAAGATGTTTCACCAAATGTTCAGGTTGCAGATCAAACTACCCCAAATACTGCGGGAGTTAACGATGAATCAGCTTCGGGCAGTCAGAAAGCCCCCGAATTTACTTTGGTCGATACTCAGGGGAAGAAGATAAGCTTAAAAAATTACCGCGGCAAAGTTGTAATTATAGATTTTTGGGCAACTTGGTGCCCTCCTTGCAGACGCGGAATACCGGACTTGATAGATCTTCAGAAACAGTATAAGAATAAAATTGCTATTATCGGAGTTTCTCTTGATACCGACACCAAAGACAAGGTTGTTCCTTTTATGAAGAATTACGGAATCAACTATCCGGTGATTTACGGAACTCCCGAACTTGTTTCCGCCTACGGCAACATTGAAGCAATTCCGACTTCGTTTGTCATCGACAAGAAAGGAAACATCGTAAATCAGCACGTCGGTCTTACACCTAAGGAAGTTTACATCAGCGAAATTAAAAAACTCCTCGGCAAATCTTAAATTTATTTTTAGTCCCCGGAGAATTGCTCAATTCTTCGGGGGATCTTTATATACTTGGCCCCTCTCTTTTAACCTTTAACATCATCAAAAAAGCATTCATATAAAATGCTTAGTACTCTATTAATATTAAAAAGCATTGAAGAATTATTCGCAAATTTTTCAGCTACTTTCTCAGCAGATATAAAATTAAGCTGATAATAAGGCTGAGAAGAATTGAAGTTGCGAGAGGGAAGTAAAAAGTGAAGTTTTTCTTTTTTATATAGATGTCTCCGGGCAGTTTGCCGATGAACGGAAGTTTATCGCCGAAGAGGAAGAGCAAACCGACCGCCGCGATAATTACTCCGGCAAATATTAAGATCTTGCCGAACTGTTGGAATTCCTGAAACATTTTTAACCATTAATAAATATTCGTTAAATCTTTTTCTACTAACTTTTGAGTGTTTAAAGTTATATATAATTTACTTTAAAAATGACATGAGTTTTGAGTCGAAGGACAGGCGCATCATACCTATTTAAAAACTGCACTGTATACATTACAAATATTATTACATCCCAGCCGGCCGAAAAAACGATTAAAGAAATACTGTCCAACGGATTGAAAATAAGAATTAATTTTAGTTAAATTAACAATTGTTAAAAGGCTAAGAATCAGCAATCATTCTTATAATAACTCATTTTAAAAAATGATGTATCCCGGCACGATAAATAAGTGCTTAAAATCCGTAATCAGGGAAGCCGGCTTATGGGGGTAGAAAATACATTCCTGGGTATAGACGTTCATATCCTTGTATCGGTTTTGCTTGTCTTCGCTTCAATAGGGCTCATTTATATTTTTTACGTTCATCTTTACCTAAAGCTGAAGAAAAAATATACAGAAGATAAAGAAAATTTTGAGATAACAAATGCCAAGCTTATGGCTTTGTTTACTGAGCTTGACCCCGAACCCGTTTTCCGTTTTGACAAGGAAGGCAAAATAATGGCGGCTAATCGCGAAGGTATTAAATTATGCGGGGAATTATACGCCCAAGGGGTAAAAGCAGCTTCAATATTTTCTGTTTTATCCGACTTAAATTTTAGTGAGTGCATATCGGAAGGAAAGACTTTTAACTATTCGGCAGGAGTGAGCGGAGAATTTTACGATCTTATTGTAAAAGGCATCCAGGGAATGAACTTCGGCCAAATATACTGCAACAATATAACTCAGAGAAAAAAAATAGAGGAAGAGTTAACTCTCTCAAGAAGAAGGCTGAGGGAGCTTAGCAATCACATGCAGAAACTCCAGGAAGAAGAGAAGCAGAAGATTTCCAGAGAGCTGCACGATAGTTTCGGTCAGCTCCTCACTTCGATCAAATTAAATCTTGAACAAATTCAGTACGGATTAACATCCGATGATATAAACAGAAAAAAGATGAATGATGTATTTGTTCTTCTGGATGAAGCGATGATCGGGATTCGTGAGATTTCCTACAGATTAAAGCCCAGAATACTAGATGATTTTGGACTTGTTCCTTCGCTTAAATCGCTTTGTCAGGAGATTTCTCAGAAGAGCGGAATTAAAGGTATTTTTCAGGCCTATAAACTGGAAGAGAG
>JBJKTB010000379.1:0-6151 GCA_046703345.1 Ignavibacteriaceae bacterium | reverse complement strand
GTAAGCGATACGCTTCAGTTTACTTTCAAACAGGTTTTTAATCTTTGAAATTTTATATGAAGAAGGGCAGGGGATTGCTTCTCCTGCCCATATATTGAAAGTTCCGTCCGATAAGAGATTAATCTCTCCTTTCTAATTATCCTTTCGAATTCCGTTAGCCTCGATAAATTGCTTCCCGTTTCCCGACATATCGAATACTGTTATCTCGTTCTTTCCTTTCTTAAGCCAGGCTCCGGGAAGATAAAGATCGTATTGCGGGCCTTTGCTCCAGTACCTTCCGAGATTATGTCCGTTGACAGCTACAAATCCGTTATCCCAGTCTTTCATATCAAGGAACGTATCGCCGGTAACGTTTAAATTGAAGTAACCCCTGTAAAACTGCGGCACACTTGTATCTCCAAACTTTTCGAACTTCAAATCATTTAAATAAGAATTAATCATCGGGAGATTATATACTTTCCAGTTCATCAATGTTACTCCGCCAAGCTCCGCGAAATCCGTGATGCCCTTTCTGTCCAGCAGCTCCGGACCGAAATTTACCCTTCCCAGCGCTTCAACTAGTATGTCTAAAACCGGCCGGGAATCTTTAACGGAAGGTAACTCTACAGAATTTTCTTTTTTCATCCGGTCAACTGTTCCGATCAGTTTACCGTCTAGATAAACCTGCGCGTAATCATGTACGTTATGTAAAATAAGTTTTCCGCTTTTGGGACCCGTTAATTTTGTTCTGTAAAGTATAAATCCCGAATTCTGCCCGTAATATTCCATCGAATGAATTTGAGAAGATAATTTAGGCTCCGGCAGCGCACCGGAAAGATCTGCTGATTCAGTCAGTTCAATTTTAGGGATGTCTATTCTTTTAATTGAAGCCGGCACTTCAGGCAGATTTGTATCCCCTGGAAGATACTCTTTGATTAAATTCCTGAGCTCGTAGTATTTCTTCGTCGGATTTCCGGCCTCGTCAAGCGGCGCGTCGTAATCGTAGCTTGTTATATCCGGATAATATTTCCTGTCGTAATTCGCGCCTGCCGAAAATCCGAAGTTCGTTCCGCCGTGGAACATGTAGAAATTAATCGACTTGCCTGTCTCAAGCATCCATTTTATTTCTTCTTTCTGCTTCTGCCGGTTTGAACGGCCCCACTCTTTGTCGCCCCAGTGTGTGAACCAGCCTACCCAGTACTCGCCGCTCATCTCAGGAATATTTGACCTGAATTTCTCCAGATCATTAAAATTGCTTTTTGCGTTTGAACCGAAATTCACTACCGGCAGAGCGTCCTTTAAACCTGCCGATCCTAACGTATACTGGTATCCGCCGTCGCTCGTGAAGAACGGCACGTTAAATCCGGCTTCCCTGAAAAGCTTCTCCAGTTCTTCCATGTAATGATGATCGTTTCCGTAACTCGCGTATTCGTTCTCAACCTGTACCATTATTATCGGACCGCCCTTCGTTATCTGAAGATCCTTTAATTCTTTTCCGAGTCTGTTTATGTAGTCTTTAACTGCTTGCATATACTTTTTATTGCCGCATCTTATTCTCATATCGGCATCTCTAAGAAGCCATGCCGGCAGCCCGCCGAAATCCCATTCGGAACATACGTATGGACCGGGACGCAGAATTACATACAGCCCGGCCTTTTGCGCGGTTTTAATGTATTCGGCTATATCGTTTCTTCCTCTAAAATCGAACTTACCTGGCTCAGGTTCCTGCAGATCCCAGAATACATAAGTGCAGATCGTATTTAATCCCATCGCCCTGGCCTTCTCCATCCTGTCAAGCCAGTAAGCTCTGGGTATCCTTGAATAATGCATCGATCCGCTGAGTATTCTGAACGGCTTGCCGTTAAGCAAGAATTGATCTTTTTCAATTTTGAAGCTTTGAGCTTTTGTATTCTGCGTGAAGAACAAAGTTAGGATTGCGATTAAAAATAGTGAGATGTATTTCATCCGGGTCTCCGGTTTATTATTGTTCTTAAATTAATAATTACCGGAATTAATCTGAATAGCGGGGTAAAAAATAAAAAACCGCATCCATTAGGGCGAACAGATGCGGCTTTCAGCAGTTGAGAACAAACGGAGTTTCTACTGCTTAATTCTGTCGGTTATAGCCTCTGCCCATCCTGCTCCTTCTTTCCTCCATCATCTACTAGTACTCCGCCTTCTGATCGTCTGTAAGAAGTTTCTCAATCTCGTTATTTGAGTTCTGCATTATCTCTCTCATCGCCGCCCGCCTGTCCTGTACTGAATCGGGAATGCTGCGCACACTGTCCATCGCTGCCGTAAGTATTGAATCTACCTGCGCCGTCTGCGTCTCGGTTAATGATAACCTTTCTTTTAATTGGTCCACTCTGTTCTGTATAGAGAAGCGCCCTCTGTTCTGGGCGTTAGCTCCCGCTAGAAAAGCTATAGCCAGAAATACCGTTAAAATTAAATTTTTCATTTTCTCCCTTTCGGAAATATTTAAATTATGCTGCTCTTTAGCCGTTATTCTTTCTGTGATTTGACATTAATTTTCCTCAGAAAGTTTAATCCGAAAAGGGGAGAGGACCTGATTTTCTAATAACTGTATCCGCATATTAATATAAAACCGGTTTTATGCGTTAGTCTTCTTTTCCCATTCCATTTTAGCCTGCAGAACCTGCTTTCCGCTGTCTCTGTTCTTTAATTCTGCGAAATTAGATTCTCCGTCGGATTTTATTAAAATATCTATTGTCTCCCCGTATTTTGTCTCTGAAATAAATGTTACCTCAATATTCTTAATCCTCTTTTCGATGTGATGCTCCTGCGGAAAACAGTCGGTTATAAATTCTATGTATTTGGCGTTGTTCACATGCTGATTTAAATCCAGATCCGTGTATCCTGCTTCCCTGGAAAATTCCTTTCCTGTATCTCCGTTAAAAGATTGTTTACCCGGCAGACTTTCCATCGCGCTCATATCCCGTCTGTACGGAATCTCAATCGGAAGGTTCTTTGCATCGGTGATCCTCATTGTGCTGGCATTTAAAACAAGCCACGCTGTCGCTCCCTTGCAGAAAATTTCGCCCTTCTTATCGTACATCAGAAAATCCCTCAGCGAATATAATTTATATCTGTCCTTCGGCCAGGTGACTATCTTTATCTCATCCTCGAATGACGGGCAGCCTGAAAATTCTACCTTTACCCATGAGAGTACCCATAACAGCCCGTTTTTGTATAGATCTTTCCATCCTACGTTTATGTCGTCGGCATGAGCCGAAGCCGCGTCCTGCATATAATTAAAAACGGAGCTTACTTTCAAATGATTTGTAAAATCAACCTCGTGTGCCCGCACCGCAAATCTTTCTTCCCTAATATTTTCCACCTTTAACTGTCCTGAGAATCTGAATGAAAAACTAATTTATAAAGAATATTTACTTATTCTTCAATTTAACAAAAAATATTTAAGCTTACCTTTAAAACTCTGCGGTTCTCCGTGCTGCCTCTGCGGTTCTCTGTGTAACTGAAGCGATTGATGATATTCTTCACCGGCATGCCTTACTACACGGCTCCGTTGAGTTTGATGAAAGATAATAAGTGGAGATCGGAAAATTTGCCGTGCGGAAGAGACGCCTCTTCCTTATAAAGACGGCATCTCTTCCCTGGCCATTTTATTTAAGCTTTGTCCTTCTTAAGAAGAGTGAGTTTGATACCACGCTTACTGAGCTGAACGCCATTGCCGCCGCAGCGTATATAGGATTCAGAAATCCCAAAGCCGCCACCGGTATGCCTATTACGTTGTAAATAAATGCCCAGAATAAATTCTGTTTTATCGTACGAAGCGTCTTGTTCGATAATTTTATCGCCTGCACAACTCCCTTAAGATCGCCCTTTATCAGAGTTATATCCGACGACTCGATCGCAATGTCTGTCCCCGTGCCTATCGCTATGCCGATATCCGCCTGCGCCAGTGCCGGCGAATCGTTTATCCCGTCGCCTACCATTGCGACAAACTTCCCCTCGCCCTGCATCTTCTTTACGTGGTTTGCTTTGTCCTGCGGCAGCACTCCTGCTATAACTTTGTCAACTCCTGCCTGCTTTGCTATCGCGTTTGCGGTGCGCTCATTATCTCCGGTTATCATCACGACTTCGATTCCCATCTTCTTTAATGAGCTTATTGCTTCGGCCGATGTCGGCTGAATTGTGTCGGCTACCGCGATTATGCCCGAAAGCTCTCCGTTTATAGAGATGAAAAGCGGAGTCTTGCCTTCTCCTGATAATTCCGATGCCGCGCCTTCCGCTTGCTTAATATCAACGGAATATTCTTTCATCATGGCAAGATTGCCTATCGCTGCGGCGTCTCCTCCAACTACTCCCGTTAATCCCAGCCCAGTCAGCGAAGTAAATCCTTCAACTTCACTAAAAGACATTCCCTTTTCTTTCGCATAACTTACAACCGCCTGCCCGAGAGGATGCTCGGATTTATTCTCAATTGAAGCAGTTATTGCTGCGAGCTTTTCTTTATCGTAACCGTTGAAGCTTAATATATCTGTTACCGTGGGCTTGCCTGTGGTTATCGTTCCTGTCTTGTCAAGTATTACTGCGTTTATCTTGTGCGCCCCTTCCAGACTCTCGGCGTTCTTTATTAAAATTCCGTTTGATGCGCCTACTCCCGTTCCCACCATTATCGCGGTCGGTGTGGCCAGCCCTAATGCGCAGGGACACGCGATCACGAGTACTGCAATAAAGTTGATCATCGCTAATGTAAATGACACGCCGCCGATAATGTACCATAGAAGAAACGTAACCAGCGCTATTCCTATTACCGCCGGAACAAAGTACGACGCTATCTTGTCTGCAAGACTCTGAATCGGCGCCTTGGAACCCTGCGCCTGCTCAACCATCTTTACTATCTGAGCTATAAATGTATCTTTGCCTATGGCCGTCGCTTTGAATTCTATGCTTCCGTTCTTGTTTATCGTTCCGCCTATTACTTTGCTGCCCGCTGCTTTTTCAACCGGTATGCTCTCGCCCGTTACCATTGACTCGTCTATAGACGTTGTACCTTTGGTTATCTCTCCGTCAACCGGAATTTTTACTCCGGGCCTTACTAATATTAAATCGTTTTTTATAACATCGCTCACCGGTATGTCCTTCTCAATTCCGTTCCGCTTTACTCGCGCTGTCTTCGGCTGAAGGCCCATTAATTTTTTTATCGCCGTTGATGTCTTATCCTTTGCCCTCGCTTCGAGAAGCCTTCCCATTAATATCAATGCGATGATGGTCGTTGCCGTGTCAAAATATATATGTCCGCTCGATTCGGTAAGCGAAAGCAGACCGGGAAACAGTACGGCGATTGTGCTGTAGATATATGCTGTGCCGGTGCCTACCGCTACAAGCGTGTTCATGTCGGCTGAAAAATGCTTTATAAGCCTCCATGATATCTTAAAGAATCTCTTTCCTGATATGAACATTACTACCGTGGTGGCGAGGAATAAAAGGCGGTCTACATACTCAACCGGGAACGGCAGCCATGCCCTGAACCAGCTCGTCATGCTGATCATGCTTACAGCCATTATCGGCACGGTCATCACCGCCGCGAAAATAAATTCCGACTTCAGTTCTTTATATGCTTTCTTATGCTCAAGATCATCGGGAATTTCAGTTTCACCTTGTGTCTCCTGTTCCTTATCGTCTTTGCCTGCGTTCTCCGTTATCAGCTTATAGCCTGCATCCTCAATTATAGCCGCTAGCTTCGAAAGGTCGGTTGTCTTGTCGTCAAACGAGAATGTTACTTTCTCGGTAGCGAAATTTACGTTCGCGTCGCCAACTCCGTCGGCTTTCTTAAGCGCCTTCTCAACTCTCGCTACACAGCTTGCGCATGTCATCCCTTCAACCGGAAGAGTTATCGTTTTTATTTCATTCTGTTCCATCGTTTTCTCCTTCCCGCTATTCGCTAATCCAATACTCCATTACTCCATTACTCCAATACTCCATTACTCCAATACTCCATTACTCCAATACTCCATTACTCCATTACTCCATTACTCCAATACTCCAATACTCCAATACTCCATTACTCCAATATTCCATCACTCCATCACTCCATTATCCCTTCGCGCTCCTTCGCGGTTTATTTTTTTAACCCATGCCTAACGGCCGAGCAAAAGGGGGAGAGTATCTTGCCACTAAGACACCA
>JBJKTB010000378.1:0-5228 GCA_046703345.1 Ignavibacteriaceae bacterium | reverse complement strand
ACATTTGTGATCACAGAAAGGGATATGAATATATAATGCCGAGTCTTTCAAACATTTAATCCGTAATTTGAATTAGAGGAACTAACTTATCCGGCGTAATATAAAACATTGCCACGAAGACGCAAAGACTCCAAGAAAAATAAAGAATTCAACTTTTCCTTTGTGCCTTGGTGATTTTGTGGCCAAGGACAGATGATTTATAATTCAACTTATACGAAATAAAAAATCCCCGCGGCAAAAACCGCAGGGACCTTTGAGAATGATTTATATTTCTGTTTACTTGGTATTAGCCTTCATCTGGAACACAATATCTATTACGCCGTTTAGCGTATAAGGCTTTGTGCTGGATGTTATATTCGTAATTGATAAGGTGGCGACAAAAACTTTATTCGAGAGTGTAGACAGGTAATCGTTAATCAGTTGTATTTGCGCTGAAGTCAGGTTAAGCTGATAAGGCGTATTGATATAATCAGCAGGACTAATTGTGCCAAGAGGATAAGTGAAAAGAAGATTCCCTTTGTTATCCTTCAATGTTAAAGATATATTGGCGCTTAGATCCGTAGGAGTTACACTCTTTGTCCTGTACTGAGTTTGAAGGAAGCTAATCTGCTGAATCTTATCGGCGTATTGCTGATAAGTTGAGGAATTTGATAGATCAATTGTTTCCGACTGTGTATACGAGTCGGCGCTGCTGCTGATTTGAAAATCCTGGCTAATCGGAACATTCTGGGTAAGAGTATTCAATGCGTCGAGTATGCAGCCTGAAAATGTGAACGGTAATATAACTAATGCCGCGAATGATAATTTAATCAAATATTTTTTCATCTCTGTCTCCTATTAAAATTCAAATGATACGCCGCCGTCTATAACGGGCTGAGTTGTAATGTTGTAATCAGCATTTAAAGCAAGGAATCCGATTTTTACAGATGCACCTATAATAAATCTAAAGTTATCCTTCCCGTCAACGCTGGCATTTACGTTATGATCCTGCTGAAGATAAGGATCGCCGCTGCTTTTATCGCCTTTTATCGTGTATGTCAAGTCAAACTTTGACGATTCGTACTGAAGCCCGCCGTAAGCGGTTAATATTCCGAATGATTTACTAACCTCGCCGTTTAACGCGAATGTGGTTGCGTCAATTACATCGGTTACCGTAATCTTGTTATACAGCGCCTGTACCGCAATGTCGACCGGAATGAATGGTATGTACTGACTTATACTGTGCCGGACTCCGACACCGAAAAAATTAAATTTCTTATCACCTACATTTATGCTCGGCAGATAACGGATAAGTACTTCTGTGCCCATAAGACTTGCAGTTACCTGCGGTACCGCAAAAGGTACGTTCGATTGGTTTAATCCGTTGGGATAGGTAATATACCCGTTCGGGCCCGTATAAACAGCTCCTTTGTTGCCCCAGATTGTCGCTGTTTGCTGACTTGAAGTATAGCCGTTCGGCAGATTGGGTGTGAATGTCATCTGACTGCTGGGGATATTTATCTGCATATAGTGAAAGCTAATAGAAAATCCGAAAGTACTTGGAACATATGCAGTATGAAATCCGCCGGAATTTAGCCCTGTGCCTATAGTGGTTGCTAAAGGCTGAGCAAAGTTATTTACCTCACTCTGGTTCAAAAAACTGAACTGATCCTGCTGTGAAAACGCAGGTTTCGATATAAATAGAGCAAACAACATCAAAATTAGCGTTTTTTTCATTAATGGTCCCTTCTTTAGTTGGAAAAGGTACTGTTTTATCCGCAACATAAATTTGTATAATCTTTACTTACAATGCAACTAAAAAATAATTGAATGCCAAAAATGACACAAATGTATCATAGCCAGTTAATTTTTCTTGCGTTATATTGTCGTGTAGGCAATATTTTATTGCAAGTTATTTAATTGCTCGCTGCTATTTAATTTTAGTCCATGAATACAACGCAAAATCAACATTACAATTTCTGCCGGAAAATTTTTACAAAATTCTTCATTTTATACATTTTTTAGTTAATTTATATTTGAATTTTTAACGGGGAATTTTGATGATTTTCCTATTCTTCTGATATCTAACTCTTATTTATTCTAAAGATCGTGTAAAGCTGGTTCTCTTACCAAATACTTTTTATATAATAATACCATCAACTAACTAATCGGAGGGTTGAAGATGAAACGTTTTATACCGGCATTTCTTCTTTGCCTTTTCCTATTTCTTCCCGTCTCGTTAAATGCTCAAGACTACGCCGCTTCACTTAAAATCGGCACTCTCGGTGTTAATGCCGAAGCCGTCAGATCTTTCGGGCCTCAATTCAACGCAAGAATCGGTTTCGCCGCCCTGTCGCTATCTAATCTGAGTTTGATAAGCAACAACGATTATTCCTCAAAAGGCGATCTCAAATTGATGTCTTTCTCTGCATTAGGAGACTGGTTTCCTTTTGAATCAAACTTCAGACTAACTGCAGGTATCTTCATCAACCTGAATAAAACATCTGTTGCTCTTACGCCTAAAAAAACTTATTACGACGGCAATATTGCTTATACTCCCGAAAAACTTGGTGTGCTTAACGCCGATATAAGCTTCTCAAAAGTGGATCCGTACATCGGCATTGGTTTTGGCAATCCCACTTCAGGTGAGACCGGACTTGGATTTACGCTTGATTTCGGCACGTTTTATCACGGCAATCCGAAAGCGAGCCTGTCGGCTACTAAGCTGCTCGAGCCTTCTGCCGGCCAAAGCCCAATCCTCGAGGACAATTTGAAATGGTTTAAGTTCTACCCGGTCCTCTCGTTCGGATTAACTTATAAATTTTAAGGGAGGATTATTTTATGTTAACTCAAATGAGAAAAAAAATCATTTACGCAGCCCTGCCTGTCTTAATTGTTCTTACTTCGCTTTTTATTTCTAACTGCGATATAACCAATCCGGCAAAGGGTCTTGCTGTTATATTCAACACTCTGTCGCTTGCTACTACCGCTTCTGTTACATTTGTTTATGCCGCCACCGGTCAGCAGATTGGATCATCTTCCCCTCAAACGGTTAATATTATGTTTACAGGCCCCGATAAAGCAAAAATAGTAACGCTGCGCGCTGAACCTTTAACAACTACGTCAACAGATTTCGGAGTTATAACTTTCGCGCTGAACGATAACGTGATCCCGTCGGTTCAAAATCCGGTTAAGATAACAATCAATGCTTCTGCGTCAGGTTATATCTCAACAAGCTATCCGGTAGTAATAAATACTGCGGGAAGCCGGACGATAACCGTTAAGATGGTTAAAGTTTCCGCTCCGCCAACGGGAACTACTACGTCTCAACCGACTAATGTATCTACTACAGGGAACGGGCAGGTTACTAATACGGTTAATGTTCAGACTCAAACTACAGAACAGACAAAAGGCATTGCTTCATTGTCCATTCCGTCAAATACAGTGCTGAGCGACGAGGACGGGAACCCGGTAACCGGAAGCTTAATTGCAACGGTTACGTATTCTTCAGGCCGGGATATTTCAAACAGCGCTTCCTTACCAACCGGCCTTTCAGTAACTACGGTCGATCAATCAGGTTCCCGGGGTAGAGGATATCTTCAACCTGCTGCGGTAGCTTCGTTTACTATCGCTAACCAATCGGGACAATCCGTTAGGCGGCTTTCTCAGCCGGTTCAGCTTTCTATGAGTATTCCCGAAGGTACTATAAATCCTTCCACCAGCTCGGCAATTAAAAACGGTGATGCGGTTCCTATTTACAGCTTCGATGAAACCGCACAGGCATGGAAATTCGAGACTAATGCAACCGCTTCCGGTCCTGATGCCAACGGTAATTTCACTCTTAATTTCCAGGCCACTCACCTCTCAAACTGGATGGCCGGCTGGATCGCTTCCGGAGCTCAAACCTGCACGAAAGATTTTACACTCAATATTAACGGCAGTTTCTCCGCTATTACTTTGAAAGTTTTAATTAACGGTGAAACAACTGTATTTTCGACCGATTTGACATCTAATCAGACATCCTTTTCGGTTAATAATTTAACCGTTCCTAAAGGAGTTCCTGTAAAAATTATAGCGTATGGAAGGCTGATTTGCCCTAATCCGGTTGTCGGCGAACTCGATATTCCTGATTTATGCGCTGCTCCTGGTAATCTTACTCTGAATGTTAACTCAGGCAGCGATAGAAAAGATGTTTACGTTGATGTTACGGCTATCTGCCCCCACCGCGATCCGGTACTTAAAATAAAACCCGACGGTTATGATATTTTTGTAACTAACAGCTGCGGTAATGATATAAACGTTGGTACTCTGCACAACGGTAAGATTACTTTAAAAGGATTTTTAATCAATACAAGCTATACATTTAAGATAATCTACAAAGGTAAGGTGTATTCGGATACCCATCTCGTGGATCAGACTTCTTACATATTCGACTATACTCTTGACGATAATGTATGTGCTGATTTTCAATAATTGATTGAAATAAATTCATTAAAAGACCGGGGCATATCTCATGCTCCGGTTTTTTGTTCTAAAGCCCCATCAATTCTTTCGCGCCCTTTATACTGGCTTGAGTTACGCTCTCGCCGCTCATAAGTTTCGCGACTTCAGTAATTCTTTCCTCTTTTGTCAATTTCCTGATAGAGCTTACGACTCTCTCCTCGTTCTGTTTTTTCTCAACCGCAAAGTGATGATCCGCCAGCCCGGCTATCTGCGGCAGGTGGGTAATTGATATTATCTGATGATACGCCGCGAGGTCCTTCAGCGCGTTGCCTACTTTCTGTGCCACCCTTCCGCTTACGCCTGTATCTATCTCATCGAATATTAACAGCGGCAGCCTGTCATTCCTGGCAAGTGTCGTCTTCAGCGCTAACATTATCCTCGATATCTCTCCTCCCGACGCTACCTTAACCAGCGGCTTAGGATCTTCACCTAGGTTCGTGGAAATGTAAAATTCAACCTTGTCGAATCCGGTTGAGTCGTATCTGTATTTCTTCCCGCTTACGGTAATGAAATCCTTCTCTCCGGAATCCGCCGTCTCCTGATCTATATGTACCGAAAATTTCGCGTCGGGAATTCCCAGCGTAACAAGAACTCCTGCAACTTCCTTTTCAACTTTCTTTGCCGCTTCTTTCCTTTTCCTGGAAATCTGCGCGGCCGACGAACCGCACAGTTCACTTAACTCTTTAATTTTCCCTTCAAGACTGCCGATGCTTCCGGAAAAATTTTCGGCTAGATCATATTCAATC
>JBJKTB010000377.1:0-5524 GCA_046703345.1 Ignavibacteriaceae bacterium | reverse complement strand
ATATCAGAAGGAAGTTGTATTTTCGCGTCGCACCAGGCGTCGTGGTCGTAGTCTATCCCGTCGCCTGCATCGGTGACCAGGAGACCGAGTTTGCGTACACCATTTATATTAATGTCGGCGTGTTTTGCTTTTTCACCCTTCTTCATTACACCGCTCTGCCAAAGAACTTTTTTATCGCCAAGAACATAAAAAATTACTGAGCCTTGATTAGATGCTTCATCGTCCAGCCCGACAGAAGCCGTAAACATTTTCCCTTTGCCCTGAATGTTAAGAAGGAAAGTACTAACCGCGTGCGTGCCTACTCCGCGATCAAATTTCTGCCCGGCTATGCTAAGCGGATTACCTTCAACAGATTTATCCGCTTCCGGCGTACCCCAGCCGCAGGACATAGCAGATAAGTCGGTTTTATCGAGCCAGACTGTCTGAGATTTTAATTCGCTTGAAAGTGAAAAAAGAAGCAGGGAAATGACGAGCAGAAAATTTTTCATATTTCTCTCCGTAAAGAATTATAGTAAAATAACATTATTTATTTAAAATAAATTAAATTGTTTATTTTCTCGTTCAGACGAATTAAGTTGAGGTACAAAATTCTTCATATGCGATTTTTATTACTATGATTCTACAAAAAAAAACTTTCTCGCCTCTCAGACCTTGGCAGAAAATAAATAAGTCAATTACTTTTTTAATTATCGCTGTACTCTTTTCCTCTTGCTGCAGTTTTTCACAGACCCCAGACTCTAAATCTGCTAAGATATTTCCTCAGCCAGAGATTCCCTTTTCGCCTAAACATTACATTTGTTATAGAACGGAAACTCCGGTGAATATTGACGGAAAGCTTAACGAAAGCGCTTGGAAGCATGCGGCTTGGACTGATTATTTTGTAGATATAGAAGGAAACCTTAAGCCTCTTCCGCGTTACAAGACAAGAGTAAAAATGTTATGGGACGATAATTATCTTTACATTGCCGCTCATCTGCAGGAACCTGATCTGTGGGCAACGCTGAAACAGCATGACGCGGTTATTTATCGTGATAATGATTTTGAAGTCTTTATTGACCCGGACGGCGATACATTTAACTATTATGAACTTGAATTAAACGCATTGAAAACTTACTGGGACCTGCTTCTTCTCCGTCCTTACAGAGACGGCGGTAAGGTAGCGGTAAACGGCTGGGAAATAAACGGGCTGAAGGTCGGAGTAAATTTGGAGGGAACATTAAACAATCCGTCCGACAGAGACTCCGGGTGGACAGTTGAATTGGCTTTGCCGTGGAGTGTTCTGATGCAATGCGCGCCTGGAGGAAAGACGCCTAAAGCAGGAGATCAGTGGCGAATAAATTTTTCCAGAGTGGAATGGCGGCTGAAAGCCGATAACGGCAGATATGTAAAACAAATCAATCCGCTTACAGGTAAAACATACCCGGAGGATAATTGGGTTTGGTCGCCGCAGGGAATCATCGCAATGCATTATCCGGAAATGTGGGGCTATCTGCAGTTTTCAGGACAACCGGCCGGCGGTAAGAAAGACAAATTTGTAATGAAGAAAGACGAATACGCAAAATGGGCGCTGCGCAAAGTATATTACAATGAAAGAACTTTTTTTATGAATAACGGGGCATACACCGGCGATTTAACTAGCCTGAATCTTCGAGAATATAAAGTTGATGGATTTGACTGGCCGCCTGAAATAAGACTTACTCAGCATACTTACGAAGCCGATCTGAAAAGCACTGACGGCACAAAGGTCGTTATAATAAAAAGCAACGGAAGGGTCACAGAAGAGGAAATAAATGCAAACAGGAAGTAATAAAGATTTTATTTTGCTTTCTTACTCAAATTATAAATACACCGCTTAGGATCAACACAATGTTATATAGAAAATTCTTAGGCTTCTTACTGCTGAGCATAACATTAACAGTAACAGGCTTCGGCCAAACAAATGATATATTTCAATTTAAAAACGGATTTGCATTAAAGACATCGAGCCCGTACTTACGGGATTTATTTGCGAAAGATCCGGTTGAATATGCCGTGGCAACCGGAAATTGGAAAGCACCGCACGCGGGAGAAAAAGTTCATGTAGGCGACAGTGTTAATACATGGACAAGCGTCGACGCAAACGCTAAAGGGTGGTTTGAAAGCAAACTGCTCGAAGGCGGATATTTATACGCTGAATACAATTCCGATAAAGAGCAGACAGCACTTTTGAAAGGGATGGCCTATAATATGGTGTACGTTAACGGAGCACCGAGAATCGGGAACAAATATCAGACACAGGATACTAAAGAATCGTGGGAGACTTCGTTTGATTTTTCGCTTCTGCCGGTGCATCTTAAAAAGGGCAAGAACACATTTCTTTTCCAATGCAGCAGAGGAAAGTTAAAAGCAGCGCTTCATCTCAATCAGAACGGAGTATTTTTGAATACCGCCGACGCCACCCTTCCCGATCTAATAAAGGGAGAAAAGCCTGATATGATGGGGGCAGTTGTAGTTATAAACGCTACCGGCAAGACTGTTAAGGATGCATTCATCTCTGCTTCGTCATCGATCGGCATATCTTCTAGAACCAAGATACCTATTATCGAGCCGATAAGCGTCAGAAAGGTAGGCTTTAAAATCAACGGCGAAGCGCCTTCAGCCAAAGGAAATATTACAGTTAAGCTGGAAGTATTTTTAAACAACTCGAAAAAATCCGCCGCTGACGGAGAAGTAAGCCTTCGCATACTTAATCCGGAGGATAATCATAAATGTACTTTTATAAGCGGAATCGACGGTAGCGTTCAGTATTACTCGGTTAATCCTGCCAGCGATACCGGCAAATCCCCTAAAGCTCTTTTCCTTTCGCTTCACGGCGCATCGGTTGAGGCGATAAATCAATCAGGTTCTTATTATCCCAAATCGTGGGGATACATTGTTTCACCGACAAACAGAAGGCCGTACGGATTTGACTGGGAGGACTGGGGGCGGCTGGACGCCATGGAGGTTTATAATATCGCGTTAAAAACATTGAACATAGATCGCAGCAGAATTTATTTAACCGGCCATTCGATGGGCGGGCACGGAACGTGGTCGATAGGCGCTATCTATCCCGATAAGTTCGGTGCAATCGGGCCAAGCGCCGGATGGATAAGCTTCTGGAGTTACGGAATAATTCCCGAGATTAAGGATCCTTCACCGATTCAAAAAATTATTATGAGATCTTACCTTCCTATTCATACGGATTCCCTGCTGGAGAATTACAAGCAGGAAGGTATTTATATTATTCACGGCAGCGCGGATGATAACGTTCCGGTTACCGAAGCGCTTACTATGGTTGAGCATCTTAAAAAATTTCATCACGACTTCATGTTCCACGAGCAGCCCGGCGCCGGGCACTGGTGGGATGTTTCCGATGAGAACGGCGCCGACTGCGTTGACTGGGCTCCTCTATTCGACTTCTTCTCTAGACATGCTAGACCTTCTGAAAAAAGGATACTCAACGTCGACTTTGAGACCGCCTGTCCCGGCGTTTCAGCAAAGAACAACTGGATAACCGTAGAAGCCCAGCAGCGGCAGCTGATGATAAGCAGAGTAATAATACGTTTGGATCCGGGGAAAAACAGGTTTGTAGGCACAACGCATAATGTTGAACGCTTAGCCTTCGACACAAAAGTTATCGACCCGAACAGAGCGGTAGTAATCGAACTAGACGGACAAAAACTTACAGACTCTCTGCTCGATAAAAGCGCCAAACAGATTTGGGTAGGAAATAAAAACGGGAAATGGAGCATCAGCGGCGATCCGGGATATGAAGTTAAAAATCAGCTGAGATGCGGCCTCTTTAAAGACGCTTTCAGGCATCATATGATATTTGTTTACGGAACAAAAGGAAATAAAGAAGAAAATAAATGGGCATTCGACAAAGCCAGGTTCGACGCCGAACAATTCTGGTACCAGGGCAACGGGTCTATCAATGTTGTCCCCGATTTCGAATTCAATCCGGCATCCGAACCTGACAGAAGCGTTATTTTATACGGCAACAATCAAACGAACTCAGCATGGAACAAGCTGATAGATGACAGCCCGGTACAGATCGGCGAAGGATATGTTAAAATCGGCGATAAAACATATGAGGGCCGAGATCTCGGATGCCTATTCATACGGCCGCGTAAAGGCAGTAATCTTGCAAGCGTGGGTATTGTGTCAGGATCGGGAATAACAGGCATGAGGCTTACAGATAGACGCCCTTATTTATCCTCGGGATTTCAATTTCCGGATATTATGCTGTTCAATGAAAAACTGCCTGAATACGGCGCTGGGGGAATTCTTGCTGCAGGATTTTTTGGCCAGGACTGGTCTGTGAAGAACGGAGACATTGTTTATTCAAAATAAAGTAAGCCTTTATGTTAACGCACACAAATAATAAACGGCATTTACTTTATTTTTTAAGAAGACGAGAACAGATTAAAAATCAGAAATAATCTAAACATCTTTAAGATGATGAATTGAAATTGTAAAAAAGATCTATCGGGAAAATGAAATGAACTTTAAACGTTTAGGAAGAACTGGTTTAAAAGTAAGCGAGATATGTTTAGGCACAATGACATTCGGAAACCAGTGCGACGAGAAGACCTCATTCGAGATACTGGATAAAGCATGGAATGCAGGAGTAAATTTTATCGATAGCGCCGATGTATACCCGCTTCCCCCCGAACCGGACACAGTGGGAAGGACAGAAACGATAATCGGAAGCTGGCTGAAGAAAAATCCGGGCAGAAGGCACGAAACAGTGCTCGCCACAAAATGCAACGGCAGAATGGGAAATGCTCCGAACGATCAGGGATTGTCTAGAAGGCATATAATGGACGCGATTGATGCTAGTCTTAAAAGACTGGGCACGGATTTTATCGACCTATACCAGGTTCACTTTTACGACGCAAATACGCCGCAGGAAGAAACATTGAGAGCGCTGGATGATATAGTGAGTTCCGGAAAGGCCAGATACATCGGTTGCAGCAATCATCTGGCATACCAGTTATCGAAAGCTCTCTGGATAAGCGACAAACTTGGAATATCAAGATACGACTGCGTTCAGCCGAGATACAATATTCTCTTTCGAGAATTTGAAAATGAGCTATTCCCTTTGTGCAGAGATGAAGGAGTGGGAGTAATTGTATATAATCCTCTCGCCGGCGGATTTTTAACCGGTAAACATAAACGCGGACAAGAGCCTGAAGCAGGAGGAAGATTCAATCTCGGTTATGCGGGAAAACTTTACCGCGACCGCTACTGGCAGGAGGCGCAGTTTGACGCTGTAGATCTAATGAAAGAATATTTTAACGGACGGGGAAAATCATTAACTCAGGTAGCAATAGCCTGGGTACTAAAAAACAGCGCGGTAACCTCGGCAATAGTAGGCGCCAGCAAACCGGAACAGCTTGATCAAAGTTTGCCCGCCGCAGAATTGGAACTTGACGAAGATGAGATGAAATTCTTAAATGAAATCTGGTACAGTCTGCCGAGAGCTCGTGATCCTAAGGTTGCT
>JBJKTB010000376.1:0-6613 GCA_046703345.1 Ignavibacteriaceae bacterium | reverse complement strand
GCAATATTCTTCGCATTCAACTGAACTTTTTCTCCTTGATAAGGGACGACAAGAGGGCCGTAATTATCGGGATTCCATAATTTCCCCGGCGGATAAATTTTATTATCGGCTCTGCCGGCAGGCTCGGAATGCGACGTGTCTTCAATTGCATGCGGGGGCGCGGGTATTTTCTTCCCGTTAACGTACACTACTTTATTAATTATACGCACGGTATCGCCCGGCAATCCGATAATTCTTTTTATGTAATCAACCTCAGGTATTGCTCTGAACTGATCATTAAATCCGGGAAATATGAATACTATAACATCGTTCCGCTTAGGCTTGCCGAATGTTAAAAAACGAACAGGAGAAATAGGTATGCCCGTAAAAGGCAAGTATTCCGGTGAAGATATTGCGTAGGCGGCTTTATAGACTATAATGTAATCGCCTACTAATAAAGTGTTTTTCATGGAAGCAGTTGGGATGTTATCAGCTTCGATAAAAAATGTTTTGATAACAAGCGCGGCGGCAAACGCAATCAATACCGCCCAAACAAATTCTTTAATCTTTCCTTTGCGCGTCTGTATGCCGCTTTTCTCTAACTTTCTCTCAGCTTCTTTATTTGATTCATTTTTACGAAAAGGCAAATTCATCCCGGATTTTAATCTTCAAGCTGAAGCACGGCAAGAAAAGCCTCCTGCGGAATTTCCACGTTGCCGACCTGCTTCATCCTTTTCTTCCCTTCCTTCTGTTTCTCGAGAAGTTTCCTTTTTCTTGTAATGTCTCCGCCGTAGCATTTTGCAAGTACATTTTTTCTTAAAGCTTTAACTACTGATTTTGATATTACTTTGGAACCGAGAGCCGCCTGAATATCGATTTCAAACATTTGCCTGGGAATAAGGTCTTTCAGCTTGGCGCAAACCTTCCGGCCCCAGTCATAGGATTTGCTTCTGTGAACTATCATTGAAAGCGCGTCAACAGGGTCGCCGTTAAGTAAGATATCAAGCTTAACTAGATCGGATTCTCTGTAGCCCATGTATTCGTAATCAAATGATGCATAGCCGCGCGTCATCGATTTTAATTTATCGTAAAAATCAAATATTATTTCCGACAGCGGAAAATCGTACTGAAGGTCGGCGCGCGTGGGATCTAAGTACGTTGTGTTCTTGTAAACTCCCCTCTTATCCATCGCTAGCTTCATTATATTTCCCACGTATTCGCTTGGACACACGATCTGCGCCTTCACAAAAGGTTCTTCAATTCTTTCTATCTCTCCAACCGGCGGCATCATGGCAGGATTATCTACCACTATCTTTTCGTTCTTTTTGTTATAAACAAAATATTCTACGTTGGGAAGAGTTGTTATAATAGACTGATTATATTCTCTCAGCAGTCTTTCCTGCACAATTTCCATATGCAGAAGTCCGAGAAAACCGCACCTAAACCCGAATCCCAGCGCGGCAGAGGTTTCTGGCTGATAAATAAGAGCCGAATCGTTAAGCCTGAATTTTTCGAGCGCATCCCGCAGATCTTCAAATTCATCGGCATCAGTGGGATAAAGTCCGCTGTACACCATAGGCTTAACATCTTTGTAACCGGGAAGAGGATGCTCGGAGCCGTGTTTAGCTTGAGTAACGGTATCGCCGACTTTTATATCATGAACCACCTTTATTCCCGAAATCAGATATCCAACGTTTCCGGCTGACAGTTCTTCGGTCTTTATCTTCTTTAATCCTAGTACGCCAATTTCTTCAGCTTCAATTTCCTTCTCTGCGGCAAAATATTTTATCTTATCATTTGTTCTGAGAGTACCGTTAAATATTCTAATATAAGCAATAGCCCCGCGGTACGCATCGAAGATTGAATCAAAGATAAGTGCTTGAAGCGGTGCTTCGGGGTCGCCTTTTGGCGCAGGGATTTTTTTTACCACGCTTTCCAGAATTTCATCAATACCGATTTTGCTTTTAGCGCTGGCAAGAAGAATCTCTTCGTCTTCGCATCCGATAAGATCAATTATCTGACCTTTTACCCTGTCTATCTCAGCGCTGGGTAGATCTATTTTATTCAGCACGGGAATGATTTCAAGTCCGGCATCAATAGCCAGGTAAAGATTGCTGATCGTCTGCGCTTCAACACCTTGTGCCGCATCTACAACCAGCAGCGCTCCCTCGCAGGCCGCAAGTGATCGAGAGACTTCGTACGAAAAATCAACGTGCCCGGGAGTATCTATCAAATTCAAAATATATTCCACACCATCGCCTGCTTTATATTTCATCTGGATAGCGTGAGATTTTATAGTTATGCCTCTTTCTCTTTCAAGTTCGAGATCATCAAGCACTTGAGCTTTTAACTCACGCTCACTAACAGTCCCGGTTTTTTCAAGCAGACAGTCGGCTATGGTAGATTTTGGGTGGTCAATATGCGCGATTATGCAAAAATTTCTAATATTGTTCATCTATTCCCTGAAAATTAAACTTTAAATATAAATACGAAAGAAGAATATAAAAAGGTACTAAGATCAATAAAGAAGATTCCGAGGGAGGAGGATACTTGCGGCACAGGCGGTCAGCGGTGTAATCACAAAAGGTTCTATTCCAAGTTATAATGATTCGCGGCTCTCGATCATTTCAAGAATAATTCCCTCGCGCAGGGCAAATCCGGATATCGTCATTTCCCGAATTTTAAAAAGTTCAAAGATGCTGTTGAGGATAAGAAGTCCGGCTGGAATTATATCGGCCCGCTTCGCTTCCATTCCTTTCACGGACAATCTTTCTTCCGGCGTTCTCTTCATCATTACAATGTTTGTGATCTCTTTTAATTCAGCCTGTTTGAATGAAAATCCGTTGAGCGATTTTGGGGGCTTTTCATCTCTTAAATATGATATCATTGCTGCGGCCGCTTCTATTGTGCCCGAGCTGCCCACGGCAATTTCGAACTTATATTTCTTATCAGATTTGAATTTGCTGCTTAACGCCTGTGTGATATAATCTTGGCAGTTCTTCACTGCCGAATCTGTTATGACGTAATCAGGGAAAAACATCTTGCTCAGTCTAACCGCGCCTATTTTAACGCTTTCAGCAAATTCCGGCTCGCCGTTATTTCCCAATATTATTTCAGTACTGCCGCCTCCTATATCGATGCACAATGCACTTTTATCATAAAGATCCAAAGCCTTCATTGTGCCTTTAAATATAAGGTTAGCTTCTTCCCGCCCTTTAATAACCTCAATTTTAATTCCGGTAGCTTTCTTTATCGCATTAACAAATTCTTCCCGGTTGTTCGATTCACGTACCGCGCTTGTAGCCACCGCGCGGAATTCGGCCTCGTAAAATTCGGCGAGTTCTTTAAATCCTTTAAGAGTCTTTATTGCCAGTTCAGTTTCCTCGTCTGTAATATACGATAGCCCTTTCCCCTTGTGCGATCCCAGCCTAATAATTTCCCGCTCTCGGTCTATCACCTTGAACGTTCCGTCTTTCTTAACTCTTGCTATTATCAGATGGAAGGAATTCGTGCCCATATCTACAGCGGCAATGCAGTTGTTAGGCAAGCTTTATCTCCTTCCCATTCCCGATAAGAATTTTTTCGCAGAGATCGTATACATCATCAACAGAAACATCGTCTATCAGCTCCGATCTTCGCACAAAATACTTGTTCTCTCCAATAGGAGCCCAGTTAAAGGGATTCGTGGGTCCGAAGATGGAAATCTGCGGAGTAGATGTTGTTCCTGCAACGTGCATTATTCCTGTATCGTTTGAAATGAACAGATCAGATTTTGAGATGAGAGCCGCAACTTCTGGAATCCTTTTATTTTTAAACACTGAAACTTCGAAAGTGCATTTCTGAATTACGTAATCCAGTTCGTTTTTATCCGCACTGCTGCCCGTAAGATAAAATTTAACCTGGAAATTGTTCTTAATGATTTTCATAAGCTCAACATACTTATTCAGCGACCACCGGTTTGGTATCTTTCCGGCACCAACGTGAAGTCCGATAAGTTTCTCACCTTCACTTAACCCGTTGGAAGTGATAAATTTGTCCGCTTCACTAACATCATTTTCGTCAAATGAAATTTCAGACCGATAGTCCCCGGTATTTATTCCGAAGGGTCGTACAATGTCAAGGCTTCGTTCGGCAACATTCGAATCCGGGTGCTTCCGCCAATCTATATTAACAAGTCTGTCGAACAGAAAGGCGCTCTTATTCTTCATCCCGTCCAGCGTCCTCGGCCCTATTCTTATCTTTGCGTTAGCAATCCGCGCTATTAAATTGCTCGTGAAGGAAATTGAGACTGTTACCGGTACAACAGCCAAATCATATTCTTCTCTTAGAAGTTTTAAGAAAGAAGATAAGTATGAAGGGTTATAAATCTTTTTTTTATCGAATATGAAGAGGCGGTCGATATATTTATTTTTTACCACGCCGGGATAGTTGAACGGGCTGACGATCAGGGTAAGATGTGAATCGGGAAAAGTTTCTTTAGCCGCGCGAAGAAGGGAAACTCCGGTAAGCAGATCGCCGAGCTGATTATGCGGCCTGACAATCAAAATTCTGCGAGGCTTTCCAATGTCGGTACTTTTTATTTCATCAACCGCAAGCAGCTTCCTACAGAAGCCGTAAATTAAATTTTCTAGAATATTCTGTTCCGCCATCCGCGTTATTCTTGATCTTTCCCGTCTTTCTGATCCGATTTTATTTCCCTGAATTCGGCTTCCTGCGCATCTTTGTACTTCGATTCCGTTTTCGCCCCCGCGTCGTGAACAACCGGATCCTTAGCCTCGGGAATAAATAACCTGAAAAACATCCTTAACAATCTGAACAGTACGTATAAAACAATGAATAATAAAATCAGTCTGAACATTATCAATCGTTCCTTCTGGATTCCGGCTTAAAGTATTCTGTAAAACCTCTGTCTTCCCGGAATATCTGCTTGAACAATTCCTCGAAATCGTTATCGCTGTTCACAAAATCTATCTCAGTGGAATTTACTATTAATAGAGGAGATGAATTATATCTGAAGAAAAAATGATTATAAGCATCGCTAAGCTCTTCTATATAGCTTCGTGTTAAGTTTCGCTCGATTTTCCTGCTTCTTTTTTTGATGTTGTACATTAATCTGTCTATGCCAGACTGGAGATAAACAACCAAATCAGGTTTACGAAGATTTCTGGCCAGAAGAGGAAACAAGCTTTCGTATAACTTTAATTCTTCACCGCTCAGATTAAGGTAAGCGAAAATCCTGTCCTTCTCGAATAGATAATCGCAAACGATATATTCCGTGAATAAATTTTCTTGATTTAGTTCCTGCTGCTGCTTAAATCTGTTCACAAGAAAAAACATCTGCGTCTGAAATGCGAATCTTTTCCTGTCAGAATAAAATTTTTCCAAGAATGGATTTGTTTCGAACTGCTCAAGAATTAATTCTGCATTGAGCTTTTCTTTCAGCTTTCGGGCAAGAGAAGTTTTACCTGCGCCTATTACGCCTTCAATAGTAATATATTTTACTTCAGAATTTAAATCCAAATTAAGCCCGTATAGTTATAAAATTTTATCCGGAAGCTTGCGGATAATGCAGAGCCCCGGTTCTTCAATGCAAATATTGCAAATTTTTACGTTTAATGCAGGGTGTACTAGCTCGGGAGATAATTCACAAAGGGGAACCAGAACAAAATCCCGGTACTGTATCTCTTTGTGAGGTATAGTCAATCTTTCATCCGAATATATAAGGCTGTTATAAAAAAGCAGATCAAGATCGATCTCCCTCGGACCCCATTTTGTACTTTTTACTCTGCCGATTTCACGTTCAATTTGCTTAAGACCGCTTAATAGATCTTCAAAGCTTAAGCCGGTAGATATTTTTACAGCGGCATTAAAAAAGTTTGCCTGTTCCTTATACCCGTACGGCTTCGTCTCGTAAACGGAAGAAGCGGCATCTACAGCACACCCGGGAACCTCATTCAATTTTTCAACCGCATCCCTCAGATAAGCGAGTCTGTCCCCTTTGTTAGAACCTAACCCGATGTAAGCAACGTTATTTTTATCAGCCATGAAGAATTATAATTCATCCTTACTTTTTACTACCTCAACCTCAACACAGTCAACAACTCCTCCCAGAGGAGGATTATTCTTCCTTATTCTTACAGCTACCTTCTCGATGGGAGGAAAATTCTTCAGAAGACTATCGGCTATTTTTGTGGCCAGTGTTTCAATTAAATAATATTTCTGTTCGAGAGCTAGCTGATACATGTACTTGTATACTTTATCGTAGTCAATGGTTTGTTTAAGACTGTCTTTTTCGGCAGCGTTCTTGAAGTTTGTATAAATATCAACGTCCGCTTCAAATTTTCCGCCGACGCTTTGCTCTTCGGATAAAACGCCGTGGTAAGCGTAAAAAGTTGCTTTCTTAATTCGGATTATATTAAGCATTCAAGATCCGGGATAATAATAAATTTAGTGCGAACGACGGCATCAGTTTATTTTTTCATGGCAATTATACCGAGCGAGCGTCCAGATTTGCTGCCGTCGCGCCTGTACGAGTGAAGGAAGCTGCTCATCTCATAAGTACACAGCGCAGACATCTGAATTCTCGTTTTTTTCACCCCAAAGTTACGCAAAATATCGTAATTAACCTGTGATA
>JBJKTB010000375.1:0-9033 GCA_046703345.1 Ignavibacteriaceae bacterium | reverse complement strand
TATAAGTTGGACTGCCGTTATCGGCCTCAGCCTTATCCCAGAACCAGTAATCGCGGTTGCCGTCCGGAGCGTATCCTAGTCTTTCATAATCAAGATCTTTCTCAAAGTGCAGGGTATTCATGTTGCTGGTGAGTGTGTTATTAAAACTCTTTGGATTGCCGTCTATGTACCTGTAAGCGTCTGAGGAATCCGCGTTGTAAGTAAACCAGTAAACATTTTCAGTATTATAAATATTAAAGTAGCAATTCGGCGAACTCGGCGGAGGATAACCTACAAACTGGAAATAATCTCCGGAATCAAACTGGCTGTCCTGGTTAACGTCAACCAAATCTATAGGGACCCGCTTGCCCTGATTAAAAAGTTCAAGATTGCTTTGTCTGACTCCTCCGGTCTGAGATACGCCGCTCGCGATCAATTTATCGTATGTAATTCTGTATACGCCTTTTGTCTTAACGTAAATCTTAAAATAAACTCTATGAGGATCGTACCAGCTGCTGTTCGAGCCCTGGGTCTTATTTAAGGTTACCGGCTGCCCCGCAAAGCTTAATGCTTCTTTCGGATTGATTACATTCGAGGTTATAAATTCGTCGGTCATCTTATCGGAAATGCTTTTGAACGGAACCGTTTTCTGCATACCCCGGTTGAAATCAACTTCGAGGGTAATAGTCTTGTTAAAGACGAGCTTCCTTGTTACGGGATTAAATTGAAAAGGCGACACATTAAGGGTTATCATTCTCGCGTATCTCATTACGAAGGCTGACAGCAGTTCAGCCGGCTGCGCGGGGAACATCGCATTCGTACCGTAGGTCTTTTTGTTGAACTCAGTCATTCCGAAAGGTTCGCTAAGAGAATCCGGCAGAGGAATTATAAAGATGTTCGAGTAATCGGTTGTTGAAGAGCTAAGAATTTTCAATTGCGGCACTGAGTTGAAAGGGATACCTATATTCACGGAAAAATCTGGCAGCCACGGTTCGCCGGGATTTTTGAAGCAGGTGTTTTTACCGCCGATAAAATTAAACTGTCTGCCGTTTATATTGGTATCCTGAACGGTATAATATCCGTCGAAATTAAATTCAAGTTTTATATGATCCGAAGCAGACTCGAGAATCTTATAATCCTGAGCACGCGAAACAACTGAAAATAGGAGAATAAAAATCGGTATTGTAAAATTTAACTTCATCAGCTAATAATAAAAATGTTGTGTAAACTTAACTTATGAGACAGTCCGCTTCAAGGTTATTCAAAATCAATTTTCAGCACCGCGAAAAGTGAATTGTCGGTTGTTTCAGCACCGTTCATTGCTTCCCTGCTCATCCGGTAAGTTATATTTAGAAAAAAACCGTTAACCATTTCGTAATTAAAATTAACTAACAGCAGGTCCGATGTTTCAACGTTGCCGGCGAGTAGACTCACATACTGGGCATCGTACGCCTGGGTAAAGTTCCTGAAAACATCGCCTCCTACGTTAACAACAACATTGCCCTGTGTATCATAAATATTCGCGCCGTGAAGCGAACGGCTGTATCTAATTGTCGCATCCGCCCTTCCGGATAACCGGTAATTTAATTCGGCTGAAAACCTGGTTGAATTCGGCTGCAGATCGGTGCCAAGCAGATAGCCGTTGTTCGTGTACGTTAACGCTTCTCCTACTCCGGGATGAGAGAAGGTATAGGGACGGATCTGCAGATACTCAACTTTTAATGTCATGTTCTCGGGCATAAAAGGATTTGCAAGCATTACGCCCGCCTGCCATTCGTTGCCGTTATTATATCTTGTCCATTCCCCCTTTGAGAGCCATGAGAAATTTATATCGTCGAAGATCATCGAGGCACTAAATTCCATTCCGTCTGCGGCGCGGTATCTTCCGTCGAAGGCGAGAAAAGAATTATCAAGATCGTTCATAGATCTCTGGGCTGATTCCCAGAACAAGAACGGATTTAGATAAGCCGCCTCGAATGGCCTGTCGCCGTATATGATCATCTGTGTTAATCCGAATGACAGCCTTTCGTTAGCTTGATAGCCCATTCTACTCACGGCTATATATTTCGACTGCTTTGATCTGATATTGCCCACGAGAGAATCGATAAAGGTGTTTACGGCCGGCTGAACAAGCCATCCGTGTATAAAATCGTAGCTGAATTTTTTATAGGAGATTCCGAACTTCACAAAATCAAAGAGCTGAGGATTATCCGACAAAATTGTTCTGTCAATATACCCGTTTCCCCAGAGAATTCTCTCCCTTCCCAGTTCAAGATTTACAATCCCTTTTTTAACTCGAATGTAACCGCTCGTGTTGTCGAAATAGTTTATATCTGTTTTATTAAAAGTATAACTCTGTCTAACTCTTTTATCCAGAAGTGCCGCCTCCCGGCTTCCGTATACAGACCCGTTCTCGCCCTTAACATAAAAGCCCAGCCATCCGTCGTAGCTTCCTCTAGCCAGTCCGCCGAAATTTATAAGGTAAGAATTATTCTTAAGTCCGGATGAATAAATATAATCCGCATCGAAGACCGGATCGATTACAAAATTAATCAAGGAATCACGGTAGGAATATAGATGTTTTTCTTTGTTCGAAAATAAGCTGCCTATAAACCGCGAGGGAAATCCGTCGAATATCTGAACCGGATTATTTGAGTTTTCGGTATTCAAACCGAATTTTTCTTTTTCGATTCTTAAATATTCCTGCTCCGGACCGGTAAGTTTATCCTTAAGACTGTCGATCTTCAGCAGCGCGTTTGAAACCTTTTCCCGAGAGAGGGGCAGAACAACGTCATCGTAGTCTTTTAAAATTCCTCTAACCTGCATTTCTTTGAGGAAAGAATAAACTGGATTATCGGCGGGTATGTTATCTACCTGGGAATAAACCGGAGCGGCAAATACCGAAAGCAAAATAAAAACTGCCGGCAAATATTTTAATACGGCGATTGAAATCTTCATTCAAGCGGAAAATATAATTAAACATAAATAACGGTAAAAATTTTATAATTCAAAAATCCTTTTTAATTTTTCAACTTCGCCGTTCTTATAATTAAAGACCAGAACCGGACCCGAACTGTACCGGCTCGACTCCCGATACTTCGGTATCGAAATAATTAGTCTCTCCGGACGGAGTAAACGCGGGCACATAGTATTTAAGAAGCGCCACCCAATCAGATTTCGAAGAATACTGCATCATGTTTCCGAACTCTTCAATCATGTTATTGATCGATTCGAAGTTGTGCATGCATACCAGTCTCGATCTGAAAATTTTCTCGTGCGAAGTTGCGATAACTCCTTCTTCCGCAGTAAGCACCTCTTCAAAAAGCTTCTCGCCTTCGCGGATTCCGGTGTATTCTATCTTAATATCTTTGTCTGGTATAAGATTGTTTAATAATATAAGATCGCGCGCGAGGTCGACAATTTTAATAGGCTCGCCCATATCAAGTATAAATACATCACCGTTATTCCCGTCGGCTGCGGCCTGCAGAACCAGCGCAACTGCCTCAGGAATAGTCATAAAATATCTTTTCATTTCAGGATGCGTTATGGTTATAGGGCCGCCGTTCTTCAACTGATCTATAAAGATAGGCAGAGCGCTTCCCCGGCTTCCTATAACGTTGCCGAATCTTACAGCCACAAAATTAGAACTGCTTCCCTTTCCGAGTCCCGTAACAATATACTCGGCAATACGTTTTGTTACGCCCATTATGCTCGTGGGATTAACCGCCTTGTCCGTTGAAATGAATACGAAATTTTCTACTCCGAATCTGCTTGCGGCCGAAGCCAGTATGTGAGTCCCGAGGATATTTACTCTTACAGCCTCCTCGGGGAATTTTTCCATCACGGGAACATGCTTGTATGCGGCAGCATGAAATACCACATCCGGACGGAAATCCTCGACCATCTTGTTGACTTTAAACTTGTTGGAGATATCGCACAAATACATTTTAATTTTATCAGGATCGTATATCCGGCCGAGCTGGATTTCAAGATTTGCCAGATCACTTTCGTTTATGTCTACAACTGCTATCTTAGAGGGATTGTAAAGAGTAACCTGTCTTGAGATTTCGGATCCTATGGAACCGGCGGCTCCCGTTATAAGTATTCTTTTATTGCGGAGGCATGAGCCTATAACCTTAGTATTGATAGATACGGCCTGTCTTCCGATCAAATCACTTACGTCGATATCCCGTATATCCCTGATCCCCACCTTTACGGAATTTGATATATCATTTATAGTCGATACAACTTTTATATCGCTTACGCCGGCAAGCCTTGCGATGTTCAATATCTTCCTGTGAAAATTCCTGTCGGCCGATAGAACCGATATTAGCACCGACTCTACAGAATATTCTTTTATTATCTGCGCAAGCTGCTTGGTAGCGCCTAATACTCTAACACCCTGATAATAAAGATTCTGCTTGGCAGGATCATCGTCTACAAATCCGATCGGATAAAATTTTCTAGTCAGACTTCTGTTTATATCTCTTAAAAGCTGTTCACCGCTGCTTCCCGCTCCGATAATCAAAGTTCTTTTCAGTTCCGAATTGTGTATACTCTGGCGCATAACTTCAAGATACATTCTCTTCGAAATCTTAAATCCCGCCGAAAGAAGGAAACTGAAAACCAGGTCTATCAGCAGAATTGATTTCGGAAATCCTGCGAATACACCGAAGTTGAAGCCGTAAATTATTATGAAGAGAATACCGTTGCTGAGCAAGCAGGCTCTGGCTATATTGGCCAAATCCTGCAGCGAAACGTAGCGCCATGAAATATCGTACAATTTGAAATAAAACGATACAAGGATTTTTACAGTAACAAATGTAAGAAGGATAAAATAAAAAGCCGGATTAAACTTTAGGTAACTTACAAATTCATCCCTTACCACCAGGGTAAGAATAAGCGAGGCTGAAAATGCGATCAAATCGAAAAATATGAAGAGCATCCTTCTCATCAGATTTGAATTAAGCGAAAACGAGGATGATTTGCCGCTCATTTTATTAACCCCCTGATTGTATCAAATAGAATTTTGACGTCGGTAAAAAATCCTATCTCGGAGATATATTTTTTATATAAGTTGATTTTAGAAGGGAGGATTTCTGTAATGTAAAACTGCTCCTTATCCTCCCTGTTTATAAGAAGAGCCGCCTCGTCTCTGTAGAAAACAGAGGCATAATCAGTAATGCCGGGTTTATACTTGAGTATCAAAGTATAGTCATCATAAAAACATTTAGCGTATTTAAATAGCTCGGGACGCGGTCCGATTACGCTCATATCCCCCTTCAGTACATTAAAGAACTGAGGAAGCTCATCGAGTTTGAATTTGCGGAGAATTCTCCCTATGCCTGTAATGCGGCTGTCGTCGCCGGAAGATATTCCGGGACCCATTTTTTCGGCACCTGCAACCATCGTTCTGAACTTAATTATTCTGAACGGCTGCCAGTTTTTTCCTACCCGTTCCTGGTAGTAAAAAACCGGTCTGCCTGAAAAAAGCAGCACGCATGCAGCAATAAGAATCATCAGCGGAAACAGCGCAACCAGCGCTATCGAAGCAATTATTATATCCAGTATTCTCTTAAATGCGCAGTACATATCTAAATTTTTCAGCGCTTAAATTTTTGAATTATTGAGATAACTCCGCCTGTTACCCTGTCGATCTGCTCATCCGTCATACCGGGCCAGATCGGCAAAGAAACGAGCCGCGGATAAATATATTCGGAAACAGGGTAATCGTCAGCAGACAGATTAAAATTCTCTTTGTAATACGGATGTCTGTACAGCGGAATAAAATGTACGCTTGTTCCTATTCCGAGCTTTTTCAACTGCTCTATAAATTCCGCTCTCGAAATGGAAAGTCGGTCTATGTCGAGCAGAACGGGATATAGATGATATGAAGGCTCCCTGTCGTCTTTGTAATGATAAAGTTCGATTTCCTCCAGATTTGAGAAAAGGAAATTATATTTTTCAAAAATCTGCTTTCTGGCGTCGCGCATTGCTTCTTGTTTTTTAAGCTGAGCCAGGCCGAGCGACGCGTGAATATCGCTGAGATTGTATTTGAAACCCGGCGCAATTACCTCGTAATACCAGGAACCTTCAGCGGCGTATCTTTTCCATGCGTCCTTGTTTATACCGTGAAGACGCATAACCGCGCATCGTTCGGCAATTTCGCCGTTATTGGTACAAAGCATCCCGCCTTCGCCGGTTGATAAAGTTTTAGTCACATAAAAACTAAAACAGGTAACGTCTCCAATAGTGCCAATGTTCTTCCCTCTGTAAGATGCGGGCAGAGCGTGGGCGGCGTCTTCTATTATTTTAAGATTATGCCTCTTTGCAATTTCAAGCAGATCAAACATATCACATGGATTGCCGCCGTAGTGAACTGGTATTATCGCGCGTGTTTTGGAAGTAACGGCCTTCTCAACGGCCGCAGGATCTATATTGAAAGAATCGCGCTGGACATCGACAATAACCGGTTTGGCTTTAAAGTAGCAGACTATCTCTGCAGTAGCGGTAAATGTAATTGAAGGAACAATAACCTCGTCGCCCTCTTTTAAGCCTATCGCCTCGAGAGCAAGATGCGCGGCGGAAGTCCAGGAGTTAACGGCCAGAGAAAACTTTGAGCCGATAAATGCGTTAAATTCCTGTTCGAATTGCATTGATTTAGGTCCGGTAGTCCACCATCCGGAGCGGATAGTTTCAACAACCTCACTAATTTCCTCATCGGTAATCAATGGTTTGTGGAACGGAATAAAATCAACTTTCATTTACATTAACCCAAATTAAAAAGTGAACTCTCCCCAGCAGCCGCAGAAAATGAAAGTCAACCGTTTTTATGGATCCAGCAAACTACATGTGTTCTCAAAAATGGGAATAAATTAAAAAATTTGTAAAGATTTTCATTTATTCCGGCAGTAAGTCTGCCGATAGGAGGCGCTAAAGTAACCATCCGGGATTCAATGATTCCGGAAGGAAAAAGTTCAGTAATTCTTCTTACCGGGATACCTCTAACATCCTTATTTTTAGGATTGTTATAGATAAAATCGTACCAGAGAACGCCTCCCCCCGGTCTGGTTAGTCTCCACATTTTCTCAGCTATTTTTTTCTGCATTTCAATATTCAAAATTGAACTGAAAACCAAAGATTGAAACACAATATCAAAGCTTTCATCAGGCAAATTTAATGCCGAGGCCTCTCCGCTTAATATTTCAACTTTCGCCGGAAAGCGGCGTTTCAGTTCTGTAATCCGGTCTTCTAAAAGCTCATTAACAGTTAAATTTGAGGGAGCAAATCCGAGTTTTATGAAGAAATCCAAATTTGTTCCGTAACCGGCTCCGATTTCTAGCAGTTTTTTTCTCTCAAGATTATCAATTCCGGCAAAGTACAGACAAATTTTCAACACTTTTTCGAATTCGAGCCGGCTGAACCTATAATAAGGGGATGATTCGGAATATAAATCAGAGGGCAGACTTTTCCTTTTTTCGTAAGCTGTTTTTATCCTTTTTATTTCATCTGTGAAGTCAGAACCTGTCTGCTTTTCTATTGTTCCCATTTTCTCTTTTTATTTTTCATGTTTCGTTTGCTGAAACGATTTTAGTTTAAATAGGCCTGATAAAAATCCCGCCCCGTAGGAGATGTGCAGCACCGGATAAATCAGCAGAGAAATGAGTTTCCTCGCAGTGGAGTCTTGTGAAAAAAATGAAAAACCTATATCAAGCAGAATATAAATTAAAAGCGGAAACAACCAAAGGGTGAAATAAGCAATTAATGGGAGACTTAATATGTAAAGGAAAAATAACAGCGGAATTATATGCCGCAGTTTTACGCCGGATGTTACTTTTACAAGAACCATGGGTTTGAATATCCCGTAACCGTAATACTGTCTGAACAATGCGCTTAGGCTGCTGCGGGGATGATACCACAATTTTATTTCCGGTGTAAGATAAACCTTCTTGCCTGCCTGGTTAGCCCTGTAATTGAATTCGTCGTCTTGATCTCTTATAAACCTTTCGTCGAATAGACCTATGTCATCAAAAATGGAGCGGCGGTATGCACCGTAAGGCACCGAGTCCACATAACCGGCAAATTTCGGATTGTGAGCTTTGCTTCCTCCTATGCCGAAGATGCTCGATATTGCGTTTCCGATTGCAATCTGAAGGTTTGAATTTCCGGTAGTAAGATAGGGTCCGCCGACTATATCGGCACCGGTAACAGCGAATGTTTCTAAAATCTTTTCAAAATAATCAGGCGAGTAATCAGTATGAGCATCTATTCTTACTATCGGGTCGCCTGTACTGTTCCGGATTCCTAAGTTAAGGGCGAAGGGGACGAACTTTTGGGGATTATCAATTAGCCGGATATTGTTATGCCCCCCTGCCCATTTAGCAACGATTTCCCTGGTCCCGTCGGATGACCCGCCGTCAATCACCAGTAATTCCTTTTCCTCAGGCTTAGCTGAAGAAAAAAATCTTAACACATTTTCTATGTGCTCTGCTTCATTATATACGGGGCAAAGTACGGTTAACAATATTCCGTTCCGGAATTATTAATAAAAATAAAATTCATTTGTTATTTCCCCTGCTAAAAACTATTCAAACTGCCGGTTATTCCGCCGATTCATTAATTTCCGCAAAGCTGTTTGTAAATATTAATCATCTGCTGAATATTGTCTTGAAGATTATAAAGTTTAGCTACTCTTTCCCTTCCCTGCATGCCCAGCCTTGCCCTCAGCTCGGGATTTATAATCAGCTTTTCGATCGCATCGGCAGTTTTAGCGGCGTCTTCTTTTTTCACAACGATTCCGGTTACCCCGTCTTCAACTATTTCCGGAAGTCCTCCGGCATCGGATACTATAACCGGTTTGCCGCAGGCCGAGGCTTCCAGTACCGCTACTCCGAAGCTTTCGCTTGTTGAAACCGACACCGAAATGTCCAGCATTCTCTGGTACTTCGCCACCTCGCCGTAATTTATATAGCCTGTGAAAAGAGTATCTCCGCTGATTTTTAAATCTTCGGCTAGCTTATTCAGCGCCGCAGCCTGAGTGCCTTTACCTACTAT
>JBJKTB010000374.1:0-3610 GCA_046703345.1 Ignavibacteriaceae bacterium | reverse complement strand
GACGAGACGCAGAAGAACATAACCGGCGAAGTTAAACTGGAGCTGTACAAAGGAAACATAAAAACTTTATCCAGAAATTCTTCGTACAGTCTTTATAATAAAAACCTGGCGACTTACACCGCGGAAGATACTTTCGATCATAAATCATCCGACGGATTTATAAAGATCTACGGCCTTCCGTACAAAACAATCGCCCAGGTTAAAAAATCTGCTAAAGAAGAGGTTGCCGTTTAATGCTCTGGGGCGGAAGATTTAAAGAAAAATTGGATTCGAAAGCTCTTAAGTTTTCGTCGTCGCTTAAGTTTGATATAAATTTGATCGAGGAGGATATTGAAGGAAGCAAGGCGCACGCTGCTATGCTGGCTGAAACCGGCATAATTTCTTCGAACGAAGCCGAATCGATTATTCAGGGTCTGGATAAGATTATAAACGAATGGAAAGAAGGCCTCTTCGTAACCGACGAAAATAAATTTGAAGATATCCATTCCGCAGTTGAAGCTCGGTTGTTCGAACTGATAGGCAATGCGGCGGGAAAACTTCATACGGGGCGAAGCAGGAACGATCAGATAGCTACGGATATAATACTTTGGATTAAGAAAGCTTGCGATCATGTTTCCGAATCTTTAACTGAAATTCAGAAAATTTTTCTTGATGTATCTTCCGCCCATCTGCATACAATTATACCCGGATATACTCATATGCAGAGAGCGCAGCCGGTATCGCTGGCATTTCATCTCTTAGCTTACGTTGAAATGTTTGAGAGAGATAAAAAGCGTTTTGAGTTTATCAAAGATTCGCTTTATCAGTCTCCTTTGGGCTCGGGCGCGCTTGCGGGCTCTACCCTGCCGCTTAACCGTGATCTTACAGCAGCTAAATTGGGATTTAAAGAAGTTACCGGAAACGCCCTGGACACGGTGTCCAACCGCGACTTCCTGCTTGATTTTCTTAACGCATGCTCTATCGGAATGATGCATCTCAGCCGTCTCTCGGAAGAGATTATAATCTGGTCAACTTCGGAATGGAATTTTATTAAACTAAGCGACGCTTATTCTACCGGCTCGTCGCTTATGCCGCAGAAAAAGAATCCCGATATGGCCGAATTAATCAGAGGCAAGACCGGCCGGGTCTACGGTAATTATGTTGCCTTGGCGGCTACTATGAAGTCTCTTCCTCTCAGCTACAACCGGGATCTGCAGGAGGACAAGGAACCGGTATTCGATTCATTCTCAACTTATTCGGATTCGTTAGCGCTTGCCGGGGATATGATTAAGACAGCGGAATTTAATAAGGAGAGATTTGCCGCCGGGATGGAAGGCGACTTTTCGCTTTCTACTGATTTGGCCGACTGGCTGGTTCTGAAAGGCATTCCGTTCCGGGAAGCTCATTCAATTGTGGGACGAGTAGTTAAGAAACTCGAGGAGTTGAATACTAATTTTGCGGGCGTTACAACAGAACTGCTGAGATCAGTTCATGAAGTGTTTGATGAATCGGCGCTCGATGTGCTGAAAATCTCCGGTTCGCTTAAAAACAAAAAAACTTTGGGGTCGCCTAACCCTGATATTGTTGAAGGAAGAATCTCGTTCTGGAAGCAGCATATACAAGAGGAAGAAAAGCTTTAATCTTTGCTTATCTTATCCTCAATAACATAAGAATTGTATATAATAAAATACTCCTGCTGCCATTCATTATCATGATGGTTCCGTTTTAATAAAATCTTTTCCTTTGTCGGAACGATTTTATGATTGTTGAACTCCAGCCCTTTATTCGAAGCCAGAATATTCATAAACGGAAACTGTATTTCGGATTCTCCGAGTTCATGCATATTAACGTTTCCAATCATTTTGTTTACTGTCTGTTAAAATAAATAGTTTTATAATTCTAAGTATTAACAAATCGTTAATATTTCTTTATTAATATTATCGAAACAAGTTGTTTAAAATTAAGCCGTGAAGAAGGATTTTATTGTGACAGCTATGACAATCGGTTCATCATCATTAACTACTTATCCATAATCACATAGCCGGCAATTTTAATCTATGCTCCTAAAAATAAAAAGCACCCTTTCGGGTGCCTATGGGAGAGAGTATTTAATGAAATCTTGACGTTCATATTATTAGACCGGTTTCTTTATCGCTTCGTTTAATCATATATAAATATTTTTTCTTGCTTTGTTAAAATAAAAAAGGAAAGTTAATGGAATGTTAAGGAGGTGTTAAGCTATTGTTAATAAAAACAGCTGATAAATAAATGATTTTGAAGGCGCGTCTTATTTCTTCTTATTAGCGGAATATTTAATGATTTCAGCCTTTTCAATGGTAATAAGTCCGCCGCAGTCAGCATCGTCAAATATTTTGTCAATTACAGGTATAAAATCTTCTATTTTTTTTATCTCATCCACTATTTCTATGATGAGGGGCATGTCTTCCGAAAGCCTGAGTATTTTGGAAGTGTGAATTCTGCTTCTTCCGCCGTAACCCATAATCCCCTTGAATACCGTTGCTCCGGGAAGACCGAATTTTCTCGCGTCTAGCACTATTTGTTCGTATACAGGCATTGAACCAATTTTGTCGCTTTCACCGACAAATATCCTTAATAATTTGGCATCTCCGCTGATCTGCATATTGCCCTCTTAATATTTTGATACTAAATAAGCTAGGAATACTCCCGCGAAACACACGCTTACATTAAAAAGAATATTTAAAAATCCGAGCAGTATCTGCGAGTCCCTGAAAAGGTTAAACGTTTCGTAAGAGAATGATGAGAATGTGGTAAATCCCCCGCAGAACCCGACAGCTAAAAATAACCTCATTCCTGGCGATATCATTTCTCTTTGATCCAAACCGAACATAACCAGTCCGAGAATAAAACTTCCCAGAATATTTACGGTCAGTGTTCCGTAAGGGAATGTGGCCGGAAGGAATTTATGAACGAGATTAGCAACCCAGTATCTTAAACTTCCGCCTAGTGCCGCGCCGACAGATACAAAAATGTAATTCATCATCTAAATAAAATGTCCTTTTAATCTTGTGCCAAAATAATATAATATGTATTTATCTCAAAGTTTCGGGAATATTATAATGATAGGACTCAAATCTTTTCATATTTAAGAATAAAATCCTCAAACGTATTAATATCTCAGCCACGCGCAAATAAGATCTACCGCTTCCAGTGTTGCTGCGCAGTATCTGTCGAGATACTCATCGTTGAGTTCTTTTTGAGATTTCATCTGCTGTACAGCAGCCAGCGCTCTTACGCCGTCGAAATCTACATAGGCCAGTCTTGCGGTTAATTCTTCCGGCGGCCTTCCGAATGCAATTCCCGGAAGAATTGCTACGCCTGTGTCTTCAAGCAGCGCTTCGCATAGCTGGAGACTGTTGACTATCCCTCTTGTGCGCAGCAGTTCTTTGAACGGCTTGAAATGAGGGAAAAGATAAAAAGCTCCTTCCGGTTTAGGAACAGAGATGCCCGCTTCCTTAAGCTGCGTTGCGATCCTGTTGCCGAGCTTATCCAGAATTCTTCTCGTATTCCAGAGATAATTCTCTATCTCTATTCCGCCTCTGAATGCCCTAACCGCAGCGTACTGTATCGGCGCGCTTGTAGAAGTAAAGGT
>JBJKTB010000373.1:0-4344 GCA_046703345.1 Ignavibacteriaceae bacterium | reverse complement strand
AATGCATACATTGCGGAATGTGTCTTGCAACTTGTCCCACTTACGAAATAACAAAACTTGAGCGTTCATCACCCCGCGGAAGGATAAGGCTGATAAAAGCAGTTGCACACGGCGAGATGGAGATAACAGATACATTTGCCGACGAGATGAACTTCTGCCTTGACTGTCAGGCGTGCGAGACGGCGTGTCCGGCCGGAGTTAAATACGGCTCGATGGTAGAGGCGGCTAGAGTAATGGTAGATGAAAGCGATAAGGGTTCCAAAAGCGGAAAGAAGATAAAGCGTTTTGCTTTAAGATATATAGTAGCTTCAAAAATTAATTTGAAGATAGTTTCAAGGATGCTTTATCTATATCAGAATTTCGGACTTGAAAAGCTTCTTCAATATACGGGGTTTATGAAATTATTTTCGCGTAAGCTGGCAGAAGCGGATAAACTAGCGCCGAGAGTTTCAAAGACATTCAGCGACGACGTAATACCTGAGGTAGTTCGGCCGGAAGGGGAGACGAAATACAAGACGGCATTTCTTACGGGATGTTTGATGAACGTAATGTTTGCGGATATCAACAAAGACACTATAGACGTATTGAAGGCGTGCGGATGCGAGATAAACTCGCCCGCCGATCAGGTATGCTGCGGATCGCTTCATGCGCATAACGGCGATATGGAAACCGCGAAGAAACTGGCGAAGACAAATTTGGACGTATTCGACAGGCTGGAATACGATTATCTAATATCCAATTCCGCAGGCTGCGGCGCGTTTATGAAGGAGTACGCGCATTTGTTTGCTGACGATCCGGAGTACTCGGAAAAAGCAGCCCGATTCTCGAAAAGGGTAAAAGACATCAGCGAATTCTGGGCGGAGGCAAAACCGGAGGTTAAGCTGTTTGAAGTTAACGAATCTGTTACTTACCACGACGCCTGTCATCTTGCCCATACTCAAAAGATCACATCGCAGCCGCGCGAGATGATTTCTAAAATACCGGGTCTTGATATACGCAGTCTTGAAGAATCGAACTGGTGCTGCGGCAGCGCGGGTATATATAACGTTGTAAGATACGACGATTCGATGGTTATATTAAAAAGAAAGATGGAGAACATCAGGAACACAGGCGCCGGAACCGTCTTAACCGGAAATCCCGGCTGTCTGTCGCAGATAAACTACGGAGCGGAAAAATTCGGAGTTAACGTAAAAGCAATTCATCCTGTAACTCTTATGAAGCAGGCCATTCAAGGCAAAGGCTGACACATCTATT
The DNA here is from genome assembly GCA_046703345.1 of Ignavibacteriaceae bacterium. Taxonomy (GTDB): domain Bacteria; phylum Bacteroidota; class Ignavibacteria; order Ignavibacteriales; family Ignavibacteriaceae; genus FEN-1297. The sequence continues at coordinate 3,090 of JBJKTB010000373.1, read as the reverse complement.
TGGATTGCTTAAACATGCGGTAAGTTATGTTTACTGCACACCTCATTTTGAGATATTGCATCTCTAATCCATTGAATGACTTATATCACTATGCTTTAGATAATAATTAAATAGATTTACCCACAAGTCTTATCGATGTTATTAGGGAATTGATTGAAGCCTTACTAAATAATTTAAAGTTTCATCGTGATAAAAAAACTAAGCCGGCCAATATATTTTTTCTGTAGAATTGTTTAAAGTTTGTAAACATTTTGATAAGGCATTTTTGGTTTTATTTTTAATATTCTTTATGTTTGAAAACCTGTTTTAAACATAAAGCGGAAAGCCGGGTACACACTATGCGGGTCCTATTCCCGGCTACTTCATTCAAGAAAAAAATACATTTTAAAAAATATCATTACTAGGAACAGTGTAATCGCTGTCCTTCATATTTAATAAAGTTTAAATCTTTACTAAACGTCTACAGATTTTAAACCCAGAAGGTTAATGATGAAAAAATCGTTACTTGATTACATTCTGCGAGTTCGTCTGCCAATCACAATTTTCGTTATCCTTGCCTCATTTACAATTACATATTTTGTTTCACGGCCGATCGACAACGGAGTAGGATATTCGCCAGTGCAGCCTATTAATTTTTCGCACAAGCTTCACGCGGGGCTAATGAAGATAGACTGTCAGTACTGCCACACCGGAGTTGAAAGATCGAGGAACGCTATGGTTCCGGCAGTATCCACATGTATGAACTGTCATTCGATAGCGCGAAAGGACGCGCCGGAAATAGTAAAATTGCGGAGCTATTATTTCTCAGGCAAAGCGCTGCCGTGGGTAAGGATTCACAAAGTACCCGACTTTGTTTATTTCAATCACAGTGTGCACGTTAATTCCGGGATCAAGTGCGAGAGCTGTCACGGAGACGTAAGACAGATGGACAGGATCACACAGATGCATTCATTTACGATGTCCGACTGTTTGAACTGCCATCGCCATGCGCAGCAGATGCTGCCTTATATAAAGAATGTTAAGAACGGTCCCGATAACTGTTACGCCTGCCATCGTTAATTAGGAGACAAACATGGAATTGGAAAAATTGTTTGATAAAAAATACAAGAGATTGAACTTTTTCAAGTCGCTTGGCGCGGGACTAGCCGGATACGCGGTAATGCGCGCAATACCTTTCGGTTCGCTTGGCAGGAGTTTATTCAAAGATAAAACTGACAAGGCCGCAGTAAAAATTAGAATTAATCCTCTAGCGGTAAGCAGAAAAAAAATAGGTGGGAATAATGGCAGAAGTTAATGACGAATTAAATCAACAGCAGAAGCAGGAAGACAAAGACCCGAATTACTGGCGGAGTTTCAGAGATTTATTCCGTGATACTTCTTTAATCCAGGCTAATCAGAACGAGTTTGCCGAGGGAGTTAAGGACGACTTTCAGCCTTCGAAGATGTCGGGCATATCGAGGAGAAAATTTTTAGCGCTTGTAGGCGCTTCAGCCGCGCTGGCGGGCGCCGGATGTTCCGATTACAGGAGCAAGGGTGAAATAATTCCCTACAATAAAATGCCTGAAGGTTTAACCGTAGGAGACGCTAACTATTACGCCTCCACCAGCACGGCATGCGCACACGGCTGCGGCGTGCTTATAAAGACCAGAGAGGGAAGACCTATAAAAGTAGACGGAAATCCCGATCATCCTGTAAGCAAAGGCAAGACATGCTCAAAGTGTCAGGCGAGCATAATGAGTCTTTACGATCCTGAAAGACTTCAGGCGCCTATGAGAAAAGCGGCTTCGGGAAAGTTTATAAAATCAACGTGGCAGCATGCCGACGATGAAATAATTGACGCTTTAAACAAGGCCGGCGGAAAACAAATAGCTATTGTTTCTCATACAATCGGCTCACCGACGGGTAAGACAGTTCTCGATAAGTTTGCGCAGAAATTTCCTAACGCAAAAGTTTATTCATACGAATTATTCGACGAACAGTACCGGCAGTCGGCGTGGAAAAAATGCTACGGCGTCGGAAACTTTCCGCTTATACAATGGAGCAAAGCAAAGGTAATAGTAGGGCTGGAAGCAGATTTTCTCGGCAACGAGGGAGATAAGGTAGAGACAGCGAGACTTTACGCCGAAGGCCGCGACGTACATAATTTAAAAAATTTTAACCGTCTATATTTACTTGAAGGTAATTTATCGGTAACCGGAATGAATGCCGATTACCGTTTCAGGCTGCGTCCCGACGCTCAGTACGCGTTCGTACTGAGTCTGCTCAACGAGATAAGCAAACGCGGGATAAATGTTCCGTTAAGTTCCGAACTTCTGAACGATTATCAGTTAGACGAGTTTGCTAAGAAGTTCTCGCTGTCTTTAAAGAATTTAAAACATCTAGTAAGCGATCTGTTGTCTAACCGCGGAAAGGCTATAGTTTATGCCGGAAGGACACTGCCGGAGAACGTTCACATAGCCGTAAATATGCTAAACGACCTGCTCGGCAACGATGCTCTTTACAGAACAGACGCATCGAGAAACGAAGTGCTTGCTCTATCAGCTAAGGAGGAACTTGAAGATCTCGTTTCATCAATGAACTCGGGCGACGTGGCAGTGCTAATACACTACGATTCAAATCCGGTTTATCATCTCCCGAAAGATCTCGGATACGAGAAGGCGCTGGCGAAAGTACCGTTCATCATAAGCATATCCGGAAGCCAGAACGATTCTTCGGTTCACGGGAATTACGTTCTTCCGGTTAATCATGATTTTGAATCCTGGGGCGACTTCAAGCCGCGTACGGGATTCTATTCGCTTCAGCAGCCGGTTATCGATCCAATCTTCGACACGCGCCAGAAGGAAGTTATGCTTCTTACGTGGATAAAGGGAAAACCGGTAGCATTTGATCAGAATATATATCATAAATTTTTAATGGATAACTGGGAGAAAAATATATATCCCGGTTTGAAATCGAAGATGAGCTTTACGCAGTTATGGTATGCAGGGCTTCACGACGGTGTTGTATTTTTTGACGAGCCGGCACAGTCAATCGGGAAATTCAGTCAGGGTGCGCTTACAGAGCTTATGCGTCCTTCTTCCAGGCTTAACC
>JBJKTB010000372.1:0-4236 GCA_046703345.1 Ignavibacteriaceae bacterium | reverse complement strand
CGCCGGCGAAATATTTATCGCTTACTCCCGGTACGGGAATAAACTCGGTCGCCATTCTGTTGCCGAGAGTAATTGTTCCTGTCTTATCGAGCAGCAGAACGTCGATATCGCCGGCGGCCTCAACGGCTCTTCCGCTCATCGCTATTACGTTGTGCTGAAGGAGCCGGTCCATTCCGCTTATACCTATGGCGCTTAAAAGTCCGCCGATTGTGGTGGGGATCAGGCAAACCAGAAGAGATACGAGCACGGGAATAGAAACGTCGCTCACGTTCTGAGCCAGAGTGATGTTGTAATAATTCATAAAAAATTTCAGCGACACAACAACCACTATAAAAATGATGGAAAGCCCAGAAAGAAGAATTGAAAGAGCGTTTTCATTGGGAGTTTTCTGCCGCTTTGCATTCTCAACGAGAGAGATCATCTTATCTATGTAAGTCTCGCCCGGATTAGAGCTGATTCTTATCTCTATCCTGTCACTTATAACTTTGGTGCCGCCGGTAACCGCGCTTCTATCGCCGCCGCTTTCTCTTATAACCGGCGCCGATTCGCCGGTAATTGCGGATTCATCAACACTTGCTATGCCGTCTATTACTTCGCCGTCGGAAGGAATAAGGTCTCCCGCCTCGCATATTACAACATCACCCTTCCGAAGTTCCAAAGCCGAGACATTCATTTCGCCTGCGCCCGTCTTTTTTCTGGCGACGGTATCGGTACGTGATTTCCTTAGATTTTCGGACTGCGCTTTTCCTCTACCTTCGGCAACAGCTTCCGCGAAATTAGCGAACAGCACGGTGAACCAGAGCCAGACCGTTATCTGAAGATTAAACGAAGAGTAAGTCCCTCGGATGAGTTCAACCGCAAATATTACCGAAGTCAGCATCGCTCCGATTCCTACTATAAAGATGACAGGATTCCGCACCAGATAAAACGGATTAAGTTTTGCAAACGCATCCTGCACGGCTTTCGAAAGAATTTTCTTATTGAACAGGTCTTTAGTATTTCTTTTAGTGTTCATTTTAAATGGGGACTCTTTAAAAGGTTATTCCTGAGTTAAGTAAAAAATGCTCGAGCAGAGGACCGACGGAAAGCACCGGGAAGAAGGTAAGCGCACCTACAATCATAATTACCGAGATAAGCAGAAACGCGAACAGAAGATTATCGGTTGCAAGCGTTCCTGAGGAGGCGGGCGAGATGTTCTTTTTTACAAGGCTTCCCGATACCGCAAGCACCGGAATGATAACCCCGTACCTGCCGATCAGCATTGCGATGCTCATTAAAATATTATAGAAAGCCGTATCGGCGTTCAGTCCTGCGAAAGCTGAGCCGTTGTTGCCGGCGGCTGATGTAAACGCGTAAAGAATTTCCGATAGTCCGTGAGGACCTTTATTTAATATGCTTGAAAGTCCTGTACTGCTTACTGCCGCTATCGAGGAAAATAAAAGCATAACGATGCTGGGCAGAAGCACGGCGAGTATGGACCATTTTATTTCATAGGCTTCAATTTTCTTCCCGAAGTACTCAGGCGTCCGCCCTACCATTAATCCGGATATAAATACAGTAATAACGATGAAGAGAAACATACCGTACATCCCTGCACCGACCCCGCCGAAGATTATTTCTCCGAGCTGAATGTGAAGCATGGCAATTAGTCCCGCGAGCGGAGAGAGGCTGCTTATCATAGAGTTTACCGAGCCGTTGGAAGCAGCGGTTGTAGCAGTTGACCAAAGTACGCTGTTGAATATGCCGAACCTCAGTTCTTTTCCCTCAAGCATTTTGTGAGTAAAGAATAACGGATTGAACGCGGTTTCGGAGAAGTACGAAACCGCAAGCCCTGCAAGAAAAAAGGAAAGCATTACGCCGAAGATAGTCCATGCGTGTTTCCTTGAGCCGAGCATGTTTCCGTATGTAAAGACAAGCGACGCGGGTAGAAGGAGAATGGACAGCATCTCCAGGAAATTGGAAAACGGTGTAGGATTCTCGAAAGGGAAAGCGCTGTTTACATTGAAAAAGCCGCCGCCGTTGGTACCTATTTGCTTTATCGCTATCTGAGATGCGGCCGGTCCCAGCGGTATTGTCTGTTTATACCCTTCAACGGTGACCGCGTTAACGTAATGCCCGAAAGACTGAACCACACCCTGCGAGAGCAGCAAAATCGCAAGTATGAAAGAGAGGGGAAGAAGAACGTATACTACCGATCGCGTAACATCGGTCCAGAAGTTTCCGATAGATTTTCCTTTCCTTTCGACGATACCTCTTATGAGTGCAATCATAACCGCAATTCCGGTGGCGGCGCTCAGAAAATTCTGCACTGTTAGTCCTGCCATCTGCACAAGGTAACTGAGCGTAGTTTCGCCGGCATATGACTGCCAGTTCGTGTTGGTAACAAAACTTACCGCGGTATTAACAGCAAGGAGCAGATCAACTTTGGGAAGATGTTCAGGATTAAGAGGAAGAATGTGCTGGGTGATCTGAAGTAAAATTAAAAACAAAATTCCGAGAAGATTGAAAGAAACCAGAGCTGAGGCGTATTCCTTCCAGTTCATTTGTCTATCAGTATTAACTTTCAAAAGCCTGTAAATATTTTTTTCGAAACATCCGAGAACTGGCAGAAGGAAGTGCTTCTTCCCGGAGAAAACACCGGCAAGGAAATTCCCGATAAAATATGACAGCGGTATAAGAATCGCGAGATAAACAATCAGCTGCAGGAGGTCATGAGAATAATTCATTAAGGGCCTCTCCTTTAAAACTTATCCGGCCGCATGAGTGTATAGAACAGATAAATCAGCAGCGCAAAAGCTATCGAGAGGGATATTAAGTTGAGCACGGAATAATTCCTTTTATTGTTCATGTTAAGGTATTCCGTATTTTATAAATAAGCTGTTAGGAAAAAACGTATATATATAAAGATTTTATAAAAAGAGTAGGATGTGTGAAAAGGCACAAAGTATATTATATATATAATACCAGTCTTTTACTTTACCGGTTATCATGGATGATTTGACTTTTGAATTAATAATTAGTTTGTTATTAGAAAGGAAATATTCCGCGTTTACAGTAATTAACGAACTTCAAGAAAAACTATGCGGTAAAGAGCTGTGGCAATTATACAGCTTAATAAGATGAACATTCAAACTGTTTAATCGGATTTATACTTTTACCGGCAGAAAAATAAGGAGAAAAAACTATCTATTAACATCTTAAGAGGAGGGAGTTATGAAGACAATTATGTTTCTTCTATGCTCATTAATTCTCGCCGGATGTTGCGCGACGAACACAAATCAAAGCTCAATCATTCAGCCGCAGCTTTTAGAGATATGTCAGCTGCCGGCAGTACCTGCATCTATCCATACAGCGAATTTCGAAATTAATACCGATATGCTTATAAACGAGGAGGGAAATGTTGTGCATGTAAAATTTCTGAAGGGGAGCGGTGATTCAACATGGGACTCGCTGGCAGTTAAATCAATTATGAGTTGGAAATTCTCTCCCGCCCTGCTAGGCGATAAACCTATCCGTACTTTAATAAGGAGAAAAATCAAACTGCTTTTTGAAGAACCTGTTTTCTTGAGCCTGGCAGAAATCCTCTGCAAAGATAAAGCTGATGCGGATTCGGTTTACGCGGCTCTTGAGAGAGGCGAAGAATTCGGATCGCTCGCCGAGATGTATTCAATAAGCAATGCGAGGACAAATAAAGGTGTATTAGGCAGTATTAATATTTGCAGGTATACGCTGGAAATTCAGTCGGTACTTAAAAGGCTCGACGAAAATGAATATTCCAAGCCGATAGTTTACGGAAAGAACTATATAATTTTTAAAAAGCTGAAGATGTGAGGATAGTCTGAAAATTAATATCGCGGGAGTCATTCTTAGAAGAAATTCAGCCATGAACTATGCTGATTTTACTAATACCAGCTAACGGCTGACATGCTTTTCAGATTGCATAGAATCTAATACATTCAATTAGTAAAATTGCCGGCAGTTTTTTGTTAAGTCCGCACATAAACCGGTGGAAATAATCTGCCGGTTCTAAATGAAAATAAAAAATCCCGGTCAAGATTAATGTCCGGGATTTAATTTATTTGTAACGCGCTCTGTTATAATAACATCAAGTCTCAGGCGCCATGTAATCTTCTTCGGGTCCTTTTTCCTCCAGTTCCTTAAGCTTCTTCCTTCCGTAAGCTATACGGGTAATTGTTACGAAAAGAACAGGCACAATAAAGATAGCCAGCATTGTAG
>JBJKTB010000371.1:0-10736 GCA_046703345.1 Ignavibacteriaceae bacterium | reverse complement strand
TAAGTATTAAAGATAAGATCGTCCGTAAATTGCGCGTTTACAAATCTTGCGTGGTTGTTAGCGGCGGAATCGATAAGATGGCCGAGCATCTCTTTGCGCAGCCATTTCCCGGGAGCGTATGAAGTATTCGCCGTCTCATCTGTCATGTCGCGCAGGTTTATTTCCGTCGATTCGAAAAACTCGCCGTAATAATCGCTGAACTTGCCCATATAAAATTCTCCGGTAAAATTATTTTTGTGCCAAAAATTTATTTTCTCTCGATGCAATTTAAACAATTCCGGCGAAGAAATAATCGAATGATCCGATAAAAGTAATAATTCAATTCGTTACAAAATTTTCATGCTCAAGAGATTTTTTAGTTTGTTACTCTTCTCCGTATTTTTTTTCGCCGGCGGTTACTTCTATATTCATATAATTCTGGTCAGGCGGAAGAGGACAAGTAGCATACCGTGTAAACGCGCAGGGCGGGTTATAAGCTTTGTTAAAGTCGAGAACCGTTTTGCCTTCGGAATCGGGCAGAGCCGCATAGAGAAATCTTCCAGCCCCGTATGTTTCTTTCCCGTTAGTTTTATCGGCAAAGATAATAAAAAGCTGATCGCCTTCTTTTAAAGGATCAAGTTTGAACGTCTTTCCTTGGAGGTTAAATTCTAGCGAATTATTTATTGTGTCTTTCTCCGCCGTTCCGATAATACTCGGAACGGTAATTATCTTTGCGGGCTTATAAGGCACTGCGGTTGCGGTTACTTTCCAGTCTTCATTAATAGGATAAGTATCAGTTCCCTTAAACGAAGTCAACAGAGGCGCTTTAATATCCCGCAGCCTTATGCCGTACATATTATCCCCGCGTTTAATTACAAACCATCTTAAGTATCCAAGTGAAAGCACTGTCGGATCGTCCGATAAATCGTTTTTCATTTCCATTTCGGAAACGGGTCTGCCGTTAAATAGAACGGGAATCCCGTCATTAATTTTAACTGTTACAATTCCGTTTTTTAAAATAAATTTTCCGATAACCCCCGGGCCTTTGCCTCTTGGAAAAACAATGTTGTCGCCTGGACTGGTGCCGAAAGTGTTGCTGCCTTCACTCAGCCAGTAAAGTCCTACCAGATTAAGCCAGCCGTCTTCTTTCTTTAAATTATTAATTCTTTGTTCATGCCATTTTTCAATCGAAGCAATATAATCAGGATTTCCTTTCTGCCTGAGACCGCAGTTGCCGCAGCCCGCTGCTGTTAATCCTATAATCATTAAAACAATCAGCGCTGAAAACTCGTTAATTCTAATCTTATAATTCTGCGGCATTTTAAACCTTCCCGATAATTGAATCAAAAAGTAAGAGTTATATTCAAAAAGTTCAACATATCATTATCTTAGAAATTAAAGATATGCAGGCTTCATATCCGTTTTCGGGTTTTAATTTTCGGTACCGTATTTATTTAATATCTGCGAAAACTTTTCGTGTACAGCAAATAATTCGTAATAGCACAGCTATAACCGAATAATCTATTTTTCTTATATCCCAGAACCAGTTTATTATTCAAAGCGTTAGCGTAAAATCATTATTTAAAAATATTTTGGCCCGATGATTGAGTAGAGTAAAACGATAACTTAGTTAATTGTCGGAGGATAATATGAAAAGACATAAGATTCAAAACGGTAATATTCTGAAAGGGGTTTTGATTATTTTTGCTTCGGCGCTGATTCTTTACGGATGCAGCGATAACGGCGTATCTCCCAATTCAAGCAGCCTGTCGCTAAGCTTTTCTTCGAATAAGAGTATGAATAAAGTGCAGAGCGGTCCGCTTGTAATAACTTCTGCGAAAATATTAATAAACGATTTAATGATTGAGAAATCGGAAGTTAATGCCGAAGCCGGCGATAGTTTAAATATACTGCACGGTGTGATGGGCGGCGGACAGGCCGACGCCGGGGTTTCGGAAGACGAAGATCTGAGGATGGATCCGTTAGTCGTTGATTTAAATGTTAACGGAAGCTTAAATACAGTGGCTGTAAATTCCGTTCCGCAGGGAACTTATTATGCGGTAAAATTCAAAATACACAAACCGCAGCCTTATGAGGCAATACCGGACAGCGAATTCAGAGACAGCAACAATAACAGATATTCGGTGGTTGTTAAAGGAACTTACAACGGAACACCCTTTGTATTTAAATCCGATATTACCGCAGAACAGAAAATTATGCTGAATCCGCCTGTTACTGTTACCGGAAATAACCCGGTAAATGTTACAATAACCGTTAATCCGTACGACTGGTTCGCTTCCAACGGAAGCTACATGGATCCGTCGGATAATTCTAATCAGGCCGAAATTAACTCCCAGATTAGGACATCATTTAGAAAAGGTTTTGAGGACGATGATATGAGCGGCGCTCCCGATGACTAATATTTCGGAGAAAATGTGACTGCTTTAGGCAAGGCCCGCCATGAGCGGGCATTTTTATTTTACTGCAAAATAATTTTCAAGTCTCTTAAGCGTATCTTCGCTTGTTTTCAAATCTTCCACGATATCCCCTTCTTCAAGTACAACTATCCTATTGCAGATTTCGGTTATGTGGTTAAGATCGTGACTGGAAATCAGCACCGTTACTTCCCTGCCGTTGTTCATTTCCTTCAGAAGATTTTTTAATCTTATAACAGTCGACGGATCCAGGTTAGGAAAAGGCTCGTCAAGTATAAGCACTTTAGGATCAAACATTAGCGCGGCTATAATTCCGACCTTTTTCTGATTCCCTTTCGAAAGCTGGCGTATATATTTTTTCTTGCCCAACACTTCGCCGTTAAAAAAATCGGCATATGATTCGAGCTTCGAACTTACGTCTTCTTTAGTTAACCCGTGAAGATTTCCAAGGAAATCAAAATATTCTTCCGGCGTTAGAAAATCGATGAGAAAATTTTCGTCGAGATATGAACCGGTATATCTTTTCCAATGCTCGCTTTGCATTACGGCCGTGCCGTTCGACAGCACCTCGCCGCTGTCGGCCTTAATTATATCAAGCACCAGACTGAAAAATGTTGTCTTGCCCGCGCCGTTGTTCCCTACCAGACCGAACGTTTCACCTTTCGGAATGGAAAGCTGGGGAATATTTAATACTGTTACGCTGCCGTATTTTTTTGTAAGATTATTTACTTCTATCATTACTATCCTTAGTCCCGGTTTAAGATTTTTAAATTTTCTCTTTTCTTTACCGTAGATGATACTCCATGCTAAAACGTCAATATAATTGTCTGAATCCGGCGGCCATCCTGTATTTGCGTTTATAAAACTGCTTTATAATTAAATCGAGAAAGACGTTACGGAAGAGAAGGCCAACTATCCCCATTACTATAAAGATAATAACCACTATACTCTCTTTACCTATCAGCGCGAACGGGACATAGATAGCCGTTGGAAGCAGCAGACTGCTGAACCCTCCGAGGTACTGCCCGGCGCCTTTTCCCTGCTGGCTCATTAAGCTCGAGGTAAGGTCGAACCGCTTTTTGTTGAACGTGGCTATAAACAATATTACAAACGAATTTATGCCTATGTTATAAAAGAAGGCTGCTGTGTTTATTTCCAGGACTTTAATTCCGAAAAATGCGTACGGAAGACACAGAATATAAAACAGCACCGCCGAGAATACCATCAGCAGATATTTTGCTTTAAAGTAATTATTAAAATTAATTTTTTTAGTGAGCACTGCATCAAAGTAACTGCTTTCCCAGCTTAGAACAAACTGGCCGTAGGTAAGTAAGAAAATACCCGTTAAAGCTATACCAAAATATATCAGCATACCATAAGCAAAAGGCAGGGATTCCGCGGTTTTCCATTTACCGGCTTCAATTATAACCGTAGTGTCACCCGAAACATTTAGTTCAAAACTCTTCGGCGATTTGCCGTTGCCGCTCAAAAGTTCGTGGTCCCAGCTTCCGAGTGTAAATTTATATTTCAATTCGGTATTAATTTTAAACGGAATTGTTCTGCTCCAGCTTCCGTCGGTTTGCTTTATAAGGGACACGCCGTCCGGCTTCCAGTTGCGCAGTATCTTTTGATTGCCGGCGATAAAAACCGTGGCTTTGCTGGGTAAATTCTGCGGAATTACTTTAAATGTTACATTCCTAAGATCGGGCTCGTTAGCTTCGCCTTTTTCATAAAGCGAAATAAATTTTTCAACCGACTTTTCCGGACGGATATATTTATAAGTGTCTCTTGTGTAAGTAGGATAAATAGATAAGCCCAAAAGGAGCATAAAAAATCCGTAAAAAATAGTTGATCTCGATCTCTTGTTCCGCAGAAGCAGTTTTAATTCGAGCGCCATGTAAACGCCTGTTTCTCCGAAAACGCTCAGCAAGTCGAATATTTTGTACGACTTTATCTTTACCTTCTTCTTAGGCTCTAGCGAATCCAGATACATGTTGTCCGATATGAATCTGAAAACCGTATAATAAACAGCGCCCAGCAATGCCAGAGGAACAAACAGCAAAGAGTAATCATGCAGCACTCCGCCGAAAAGCGAAGCCGAAAAATCAGACAATGAAAAAACTTTGAATACTTCGCCAAGTACCGCAGCCATTAATATCAAAATTACAGTGATTGCCGCTGTTAATGTCTTTGAGGAGGATTTTTTTACGTAAACAACAAGGTAGCAGTCGATTAATAAAAACGAAAAGAAGAAAAGCAGCCAGATAATACCTGTTAAAACGGAAGATGCGGGTATTAGTGTTTCTATCATGAAGGGTACGGCTATGAAAAGCGGAATAAAATTAAATACGCTGAAGAAAGACTTGGAGAGAAGATAATTTACAAGCAAAGACCTTTCTACGGGCAGATGCATGTATGGCTTCATCCTCATGCCGTAGTTCTTCTGAATTATCAGCCTGAGCGTTATATCTATTATTAAATAATATAATAGCCCGCTGTTGAACAGCAGCACAGGATTCTTGCCAGGAGCCGCTTCGGAAAATATTTTCCCTATAAATATTCCGATCATCAAAAAGTAGGACGCAAGAGAAAGGTAAAGCACCCCTATTAGTATGTGCGCAACCAGGTTCCTGCCCCAAACCGTCGACCGGGTTATTTCCCGCCATTGATTGATTATTAGTCGTTTAATCATATTTTGAATTTAATTTAATAAAGGTGCCGCGAAATTTCCATAAGAATTTTCAAGGTGTGAAAAATGCACACATTCGACTCAATTATAAAAATCGGAACTGATTGGTTTTCATTTAAAATATTTTATCAGCTTATTCGTCTATATTAGTGCGATCTTTAAAACCTTTTTCATTATATGACGAAAAACAAAAAAAATGAACTTGAGAAAACTGTAAAGAGAGAAAGCGGCAGACTCTTCAATTTCATCAAAAATAATATACCTGGCTTAGAAGACGCGGAAGATATCCTTCAGGACGTTCTGTACCAGCTTGTTGCGGGTTACGAGGATATTGTGATGGCTGATCAGGTTTCGTCATGGCTTTTTCGCGTTGCAAAGAATAAAATAATTGATAAATACAGGAAAAGGAAAACAGAACCTATCAGCGTTTTAAAAGGCCGAGGAAACACCGGCGAAGACGATGAACCGCTTATGCTGGAAGAGTTTCTTCCATCGCCGGATGAAGCGCCGGATGAGCAGTATATGAATTCGCTCATTTGGGATGAAATTCAAAGAGCTCTTGATGAGCTTCCGCCGGAACAACGAGAGGTTTTTATAATGCACGAATTCGACGACTTAAGTTTTAATGAGATCGCAGATATAACAAACAAACCCGTTAATACCCTGCTTTCAAGGAAGAGATACGCTGTTCAATTCCTCAGAAAGCGTTTGCAAAAATTATATAAGGAAAACTTTCAATGACAACGAATAACAACAGACGCAGACATTTTAAGAAAATGATTTTATTTATTCCCGTTTTTGCGGCTCTGGTGGGACTTATATTAATGCTTTTGTGGAACTGGCTGCTCCCGGGAATTTTCAAACTGCCGGAGATTAATTTTCTGCAGGCTCTGGGACTTCTGCTTCTTTCTAAGATTTTATTTTCCGGTTTCGGCCGCGGCGGAAGGCCTTCGCATTTCGACAGAAGAGCGTATTGGGAAAAAAGATTTCAGGAAAAGACTCAAACCGGTGAACAGGCTTAGGATTAAATCGTCATCAGTATTAATAGATGCCGGCAATAAGCAGGTCTGATGTAGTTTTAAGGAGCTTAGAGACTAAACCGTTTGATATTTGTACCGCGTTGCTTTTAATTTATCAGCCGTTTCTTGGGCTGATCATTTATTCTTTTTCGAAATTTTTTCCTTCACTTTCTGAAGAATTTTTCGCGCCCAAAGAAATTCTGTTGCTAATATCCCGAGTCCCGCTGGAATTACAATAAACGCGGGGCCCGGCAGCACTAGCATCAGCACACCGATGAACAGTATCGTAAATCCAATTATAGCAACAACTGCCCGTTTAATCTGTTTAAAAGCACTATTCATAATAAAAGATCATGAATCTTAAGAAATTTTACAATCAAATTTTAATCCTGCCGGCGCTTTTTTTCAAACCTAATAAGAACCGCTCATCCTTAAATTATTTAGCTGAAACAAGAAAACTTGCGGATTTGATCTAATTAAATGAGATTTATTACCAAATGACAGACTATTCCTAATAAATTTAGGGGGGAATATGAACCGCCAGTCTCTGGAAGGGCTGTTAAAAAAAATAGCCGCCTTCGGAAATCAAAGCCTTCGGACGATACTGACTCCTATTACCAAAATCGTTTTTCTGAATATTAATGATTCCAGGGAAACTATAAGAAAAAAAATTGAGGATAGCGGCTACTCTTTTTTCCCTGTTTATGTTGAAAACAAAGAAAATATCTTGGGCATCATTCATGTGAAGGAGCTTCTGCTGCAGGCGCTTTCGGATAAAAAAATAGACCTGAGCGAAAATCTGCGCGAACCGGTTTACTTTTCCGATACAATGACTGTTCACCAAATCTACGACATCTTCTTCCAGTCGGGCACTAAAGCCGCTTTTGTTATAGATAAAAATAAAAACGTTATTGGCGTTATTACTTTAAAAGATGTTATTCGGACTTTCCTCGGACATATACCCGGAGATGAGGATCTTAACGAACCGTATTTTATTAAGAGATCCGACGGATCCTGGCTGCTAGACGGTATGATGCCTTCCGTTGAACTTAAAAAATTATTGGAACTTAAACGGCTGCCCGGCGAAGAAAAAAAATCTTACGAGACGTTGGGCGGCTTTATAATGGATTATCTTGGAAAGATTCCGGCGCTAACCGAAAGTTTTCAGTTCGAAAATTTTAATTTCGAAATAGTAGATATGGACGGAAACCGTATAGATAAAGTTCTGGTCAAACAAATTATATAGACAATTATTTTCTTTCTGAGCCATCACATTTTTTCTTTTAAAGATGTTAGGCGTGATTAACAGATATCTTGCGGTGTTGTATGCTTACAACCCCGTGATCATTCATCTAGCTCGCGACAGTAAAAGCCGAGAAGCCCGAGTTTCTTCTCTACCTGCCTTACAGTTAGTTTATCCGAAATTACGCGAAGTACTCTGTCTCTATCCTTAAAATCTATTGTACATTCCTGCACGCCCGCGTTCTCGTTAAGGCGGTTTCTAACTAAGTTAAAATCATACAGGGAGTTTATATTGGTTTTAAATATTAAAATTTCCATAGCGGCACCTTACTCTAATAATTTATTCTTTCGGGTGCTAAAATAACTCTTGCGCAGCGGGTGTTGAATAATAAATCGGCGAATGCCGGATAGATGCCGGCAATTTACGGCAGCGTTTAAGTTGGATAAGAGATTCGAGTTCCTTATCGAAATTCTGAAAGCACAGGCTGAAATTAAGAGACTCGGCGTATTCGAAACAATCGGCGCACAGTTTCAATATCTGTTTTATCGTTGATTTTTATATCTGCGTACATAACTATTTTTTTGCAAATATAATTCAACATTACCGAATAATACGCTCATTTAATTCCCCTCTTGTGGGGGGAAGGAGCGAAGCGACAGGGGTGTGTCGTCGGAGCGTTGATAGTTTGTTAAGACAGCAGCAGTTCATCTCAATAAAATGCCGTCTAATTAAATCACTGCAACAAAAAAATATTTTTAAAAATAGAACCTGAAGCCCACGCGCATCATCACCCCGCTCATATCAAATCTTCTCTCAAACACTCTGGTGCGGCCCGTATTGTAATCAGTAACCTTATACTGCCAGCCGGGCTGAGAATTTGTATAAGATAATTCCACAATCGCGTCTGAGCGAAAACCGAGCTCATACGCCAGTCCGCCGCCTAGTCGCCACGCAAAATCATAAGCTCCGTGAAAATCGTCGTTCTGCGGATTATCGTAATTGCTGTAGAAGATCAGCAGAACTTCAACTCCAGCCGAGCCTGTTATGTAAGCTTTAGCTCTCGGTGCAATAGGCCAGCTAGCTGTTGCGGTTCCCATAAGCGGAATTGCATGAACATTCGTCTGAGCTCTTAATTCATTTAAAGTACTGTTGGGTCCGTAGAAGTCGTTTAATTCGGATACAAGACTTTCGTCTACATAACTCTTATGAAACCAGTCGGCACTCCATCCAATGATAAGATTATTATCTATATGCCATCCGCCTTCGTAGCCGATAATGAATCCGGGTCCCGTTGAAGAGGCATCATACATTCCGAGCTTAACACTTCCGAAGCGCGGCTGCGCGAATGCTAGAACAGGTATTGCCGCTATAAAAAGGAAAATCATCTTTTTCATTATGTGATCTCTAGTTGTTCGAATGGCGATAAACAAGTTAAATGCCATAATAAAGAGAAATTTTTATTCAATTTTAGGAGGTTGGCGGAAGGAAATTGTACTAAAATTTAAACAACACGGATTCTTTAATAGACAACCAACCTCGAAGGCCGCAATTTAGACCTTCGAGGCGACTGTTCTATAAAACTCCCGGAGAAAAAAGGGCTGTCTGTAAAGTAACATGCTGAAAGTGCTTTACACTTCTTTCACCGAAACTGAAACGGCTGTTTGACCATGATAACTCAGATTTATAGTAACTTTGATAATCCATACATCGGTAAGCGATTAACTGTTCATAATCGATTAACCTCAGACAGCCCCTTACTTTTCACAAATTAAATTAGAAGACTTTTAATTTTAACCGAATAAATATTATTCGGATACTGCACGAAAAGCATTTACTCTCCCGAGTCCGTAATAATCGTCATTGCCCGGTTTTCCGAGATCATCCGATGATGATCTTAATTTAGCCGCCACCTGCGCGGGAGAGATGCGCCCGTACTTTTCCATTATAAGCGCGGCTACGCCTGCCACATGCGGCGAAGCCATGCTCGTTCCGTCGGCAAATGAATAATAATTTGATCCTCCGGATACGTAGCTTGGACTTAGGATCATATCATATTGCCATCCCGTTGTAGGATAAAGAACATCATCCCCGCCCGGCGCCGCGAAATCGACCAGCGACTGTCCGTAGTTTGTATAAGAAGCCGGCTTGTCAAAATTTGTGCTCCCGTAGTAGTAACCCGATGGCCCGGTAGCGGAAACGCATATTACATGCTGAGCTTCGGCAGGCATGGAAACCCACATCTGCGCATGGTCAAAATCAATTGCGTCATTGCCGGCGGCCACTACAATTGTTACCCCCCTCTGGTACGCGTAATTCATCGCGAGCCCGAGCGCGGAATTTAGTTTTGCCGCGTCGTTAGAATTCCTTGAAAATACGGCGCCCAGACTCATGTTGATTATATCGGCCCCTGCTTGGTCTGCCGCGTACATTATTGCCGATATTATCCAGGCAAATGAACCGCTTCCTCCCTGCAATGCTTTCAAGGCTATAATAGTAGCGTGCGGCGCAATGCCTATGGTTCCTATCCCATTGTCCTCAGCTGCAATAATGCCGGCAACATGAGTCGCGTGCCTGAATCCCGGATCATCTTCATCGAAATTGTACCCGGGAACAAATGACTTTGAAGCGCTGAAGTCGATGTTGTCCCTAAGGTCGATATGATTGCTCGAAATTCCCCCGTCAATTACAGCCACCCTCACTCCATTCCCAGTATAGCCGGCATCCCAGGCATCAGGCGCCGATATTGCTCTGGGCGCCCACTGGTAAGGCCAGAATGTTTCGTCGCTTCCTATCGACTGCTCGAATATATCACGGTCCGGTTTCACCCATTGTACCATCATATCGCGAGCGGCTGATTTAACACCTTTTGTTTTTTCAAGTTTCGCGGCCGTTTCATCAGTTAAACCGCTGACTTGCGCCACTTTAATAGCCGGAAAGATATTCTGAACTACACCGCCGAGTCCCTTAACTGAACTTGCGAACTCGTTATCCCCCGCAGTATATTCAACAATAAAATAATCAGCGCTGGGATATGATACTTTTGACATCACAACCGATTCGTTGTCCCTGCTGTTCTCGGGTACAACCGGAGGCGACTGGCTGCAAGTATAAAAAATTATTGAAATCAAAAACAGTACGGCCGCGTGAAAGGTTTTTCTCATGGCTACACCTTACATTTTTGTTAAAAAAAAATTTTAATTAACCGCAGGCCTTTAGGGCAATCGGATTTGGAAGGAATAAATTATGATAATTTTTAAGCGACGAAGGTCACCCCAAACTATCCCCTAAAGTGTAAAGATTTATCACACGGGATCAATTTACCGATCGGAATTTATAATAGCAATAAAAATTTTTTAATTGAAATCCGGCGC
>JBJKTB010000370.1:0-4693 GCA_046703345.1 Ignavibacteriaceae bacterium | reverse complement strand
AATAAATATAAGGCAGTAAATTCATTCTCAACTCGCATTCCCTTCTAAAAACATTTTGAAGTTCTTCGCCGTATTTCCAAGGCGGCGTGTCTTCTCCTCTTCCTCCGGTATTATCAATTTTAATTTCGAACATTCCGCTCCACGTACCGAATTCAAGCCATCTGGCGTAAAGTTTTTCGTTTATCTTTCCGCCGAGATATCCTCCTACATCCGATCCCCAGACGGGAAATCCTGTAAATCCTACACGCATTGCGTTTGCTATGCTGCCGGCAAGCCCGTCCCATGTAGCGCGTGAATCTCCTCCCCACACAGCGCTTAAGTAAGGCTGGCATCGCTGGTATGCGGCTCTAGCATAGTTGAACTCATCTTTACCGAAAGCGTCAGTTAAAAATTCATCTATTGTCTTTGAGTATAGAAATATATATTTATTTCTCCGTTCGCTTTCAGGAGTTCCGTCATGCCACGGCGAGGTGTATGGAAAATCCTCGTCCGCTCTGTCCATTTTATGCCCTCTTACATTAACCGCGTACTGGTTATTCTTCATCCTGGATTCGAATTCTTTTACAGCCGCCGGATCGGTTAGATCAATGTATCCTTTATAGTTAGGAAGCAGCCCGGGGAAATCTTTGTCGCTGAATGTAAGCGGTCCGACCCACGTCATAAATTGAATATTGTATTTATCATTAAGCTCGGATATCCATTCTTTAGGATCCGAAAACTTTCTGTTAAAATCCATCTTCGACCAATTGTCGGCTCCGTTACTGTATGGTCTGTCGGCCATCAATCCCGTAATTGGTATTTTCATATCAGTCATTCGCTCGGCATCATCCAGTATCTGGTCTTTTCCCTTAAATTCATCCCGCCATATTATAGGCCCGCATGCCCACAATGGTATATACTTAGGATGTCCAATTAGCGAATAGTAAGTCTGCATTATTTCATCGCCATTATTGCCGGGAATCAAGTACCAGTCCAGTTTACCTGTCCAGTGATAAAGTTCAGTCACTCCGTTTATGGCAAACTGATATTTGCCCGATGCGTATGTATCGAAGAACGACGCGTAGCCTTTTGTGCTTATGTAAAATGCAGACCAAACCGATGCATAATTCTCATGATACTGGCTTCCCTCTCCGAGCACTTCAACATCAACAGCCTGGCCTCTGAGATCGGGGCTCTTAAGATTATTCGGATAAAGTCTCTCTTCCACGCCGAAGTAATGCTCGTCGAGATCTTTTAACTGAACCGTAACATTGTCTGCCCACCTGGGATTGCTGTAAAACCTGAGAATGCTTCTGCTGTTTGTGATGGTTATTGTGTCAACTAAATCTGTTGCAGCCCCTGTTCCGTATTTTGCCGATTTTGGATACACTGCCTCAAGCAGAGTTTTATTTTCATTTGCGAATACTATTTTCATTGATTTTGGCTGAGCGAAATTGAAATTTATCGACAGAACTTCCGCTATTTCCTTACCGTTATTATAAACGAAAATATGCTTGCCTTTTAGTTTTACTTCCAATGCGCTCGATTTAGTATATCCGTTGGAGAATCCGATAATCGTTATGAGAACCGAGAAAATAAAAAACATTTTTTTCATTGTTTTTATCTCTTAATTGTTAGTTCCGCATGATGTTCTTTTACCCTTGCAATCGTACCGGAAATTTCGCCGCCGTTTTCCAATTTTAGGCAGATTAAATCATTTTCTGAGATATCAGATTTTGAATCGAATCTAATCGTATCCGACCCGGCGCCTGAAGTATATTCAAATTCTTTTCCGTCGCCGGATTTAAGAACAGGTTTTCCTGTTACTGTAATCGGCTCGGAATAATAGAACAAAAAGTGCTTACCTTCTATTTTATATTTAAGAAGTTTCGGGCCGTCGCTGCTTTCCGGGTTCCACTTTCCTCCGAAAGTCCATGCCGGAGTAATCTCATTTATTGAAGGAGACCCTGCAGCCTCACTCAGGTTATTCTTGAACCAGGCATAATTTCCGCCTTCTCTGCTGCAGTTATAATAATAGTCTCTTTCTCCCCAGTTGTCGGGACGGTTCTTCTCGGGGTGATCTTTGTATACTACTCTGTAAATGGGCGTGTCAGCGAGGTTACTGGAAAATTTACAATTCAGCAGATAAAACTGCGCATCATAATGATGACGCCCTAATTGAAATCCTTTTACTCCGTCGAATGTGCAGTTCTCAAGCACAAACTTCTGAGTGCTGTCGTAACCGCCTGCATGCCAGATTGATGCGATTTGATTAAACTCGTAAAACTTTGAGTTTCTTATGAAACACCATCCTCTGGGACAGACAAAATCTACCGATCCTTTGAACGAGCAGCCTGCGTGATAGTACATCCCTTCTTTGTAATTCCAGAGTGAAACTGTATCTCCTCCCTTACTCCATACATTGCAGTTGAGGATAATTGTTCTTGTCCCGGTGCCGTAAACTGCGAAAGCATGAGGACCGATTTGCGGCTGTGTGTTTTCGATAGTAAGATTTTCAAGTATTATATCGTCGGCGTGAATATTTATTACCGCTGGACCGATAATATCTTTATGGGCAATCCAATCGGTTCTCAATTGATCGTATTCAATAATCGTGCTGTCACGGCTTTCTCCCTTTAGAGTAATGTAATCCTGCGTTATTTTGAATTTCTCATTATACACGCCGTTCTTTATATAAATTACTACTCGCTCGTAATTGAACATAGGCAGAGATTCAAGTGCTGCTGTAATTGTCTTAAAGTTGCCCGAACCGTCCTTCGCCACTGTAATAAAATGGCTGTATTGACTTAGCGCCGATCCCGATAGAACAGATGTTAATAACAGAACCGCAATGATGAATCTTTTCATAAACCTTAACTTCACTTTTAATTCGTCAATTATTTGAGTTTCTTCAATCCGAATATACCGGGATACTCTTTTCCGTAAAGTCTTATTAATCCTTTCCATACAGCATCCGCAATTTGCGCCTGCCCTTTATCATCAGGATGCAGGCCGTCGGCGTAATTAGGCTTCGATACTGTTTTAAGCAGAGATATGAATCCTAATGAATCTGATCCGGCAAGTACTTTGTATTTTTTTTCAAGAAGATGCAGCGACCTCTTTGTATTTTCATTATATCTTTTCTTAATGTTAAGCTGCGACATCGTTTTAAGATTTATATCCGAAGGCGAGAGAATTACAATTTTAGTTTTTGAATCCGCTTCCCTTACCTTCTCTATCATCCATTTCATATTGCTTATGCACGACGCCACCATGCTGTCGTCTCCGTTCTTTAGATCGTTCACTCCAAGAAATATAAGGAAGAAATCGCTGCCGGGATCTCTCTTAAGAACCGGAAGAATCTCCTCTCTGTCTGAGGTCTTTCTCCCGTTCCTGCCCGCGTTTACAAAATCTATATTTTTATGCTCTTTAGACTATAGATAAACCCAACTGCGGCCGTTAACTTTCGCGCCGTGTGTGATCGAATCGCCGAAGCAGACTATCTTAACTTTTTTCCCGCTGTCATCTTTCATACCCGCAAATATCATAACTGTTGCTATCAATAATAAAACTGTGGTCAGGTTATAAAAATATTTCATACGGTCAATCGCTCACTTTCTAATATTTTTAATCCAGGCAGGATATTTATCAAGCACTTCCTGCGGTGCATATGTGTACCACGTATATCCGTCTCTTCTTTCCCGGCCAACTTCAGAAAGCTTAAATACAGCAACGCTGTTTCTGTCGCTGAAGAAAGGCTTGTTATCTTTCAGTGAATAAAATCTCGCCCAGATCGGCGGTGCTGCTGGATCTTTAATTACCTTCTTATCTGTTATTGATGTTCTGTACTTAAACACAATTTTGGGAGCGCTTATCCTGTTAACTCTTATTCCGTGAAGCTCGGAATTTCGGAACCAGTTAACCGCGCCATCAATCGAATTAATAATTTTTGCGCCCGGTTTGCGCAGCTTCATAAGGAACAATACAATATCTGCGCTTTCCTCGCCGCACTTGGAGGGGAGCTCAAAAGTTCTTGCGCCTCTTGGTTCAAAATTAATATTGTCATGCTGCTGGCACCATACAGTCGGTTTGCCGTCTGCCTCAATCTGGCATTTTAAAATACAATCGATCCCTTTGTCAAATGCTTTCTCGGCCTTCCTTTTTAAGTCACCTTTAACAAAAGAAAAATCCTTATTTCCCATGACTATTTTTCTGAGAACATTCATTACCCCGATCATCGCCCCATCGTTAAAAGTAATGTACTTCCTGTAACCGCTTGTGTCGGGATAAAACTGGGGCCAGCCGCCGTTGGGATATTGTGCTTTCAGTATAAACATAATCCCTCTGACTGCGCCATCTTCGTATCTTTTATCGTGCGTAATCGTGTAAGCCTTCGCAAGGTATTCTATCTGAGAATGAGTCGCCCCGTTATCAAAAGTTGTGTTTAATGAATCTCTTCCTTCCGCCAGAATTTTTTTCTGTCCTGATATTAATACAGCCTGCATGTCGTAGTTCTTCGGCCAGCCTCCGTTCTTCTGCTGGTAAAGAAGTATGTTGTCTGCAATTTCCCGTATTTGATCCGGCCTGTATTTTTTCTGATTCGGAAGACGCTGAATTACCTGTTCGTGATCGATTATGTCCTTCCAATGGTGCGCACTGTCGTAAAATCCTGATACGTCTATAGTTTTTAAGCTGTCTTTTCCCGGCTTAGGAT
>JBJKTB010000369.1:0-7250 GCA_046703345.1 Ignavibacteriaceae bacterium | reverse complement strand
GTTGTAGGTTGTAGGTGGTAGGTGGTAGGTTGTAGACTGCAGGGGAGGGGGTGAATTTGATTTCTCGGGAGTATTTTTTCTTAATTACCGGATTTTATTTACGGCGGCGGTGCCGGGGAGTACACCGCCGCTTCGCAGGATGAGAACACTTGAGTCTTCTATGTTTCGGTTTCGGTTCCCGTCCTTTTGGCTTTACGGAAGAACTGCTTCATCTCCGCCGCTTCAGTATCAAGTCCCGGTATTTTATTTTTATTGGACTGTACTGAGCCGTATACTTCAAGCGAGCCTTTCATTGTGTCGTTTGTAGCGGCGAAATAAGTGTCTTCTACCGATTCGGTCAGCTCTTTTAAGGCTCTCAGTAGTTCCGCGAGTCCTTTTGCCAGCTGATAGTCGTTCTTGTATTCGTCTACATCGAATACGCCGGGCATTATACCGGGATGGGCTGTAACTACTGAGTACGCTCTGTCGATGAAGGGAAGAAAAGTATTACCGACTTTCACGTAATCATTCTTCTCGGCCGGCTGCAGGGTAATAAGAAAATTCAAATCGGAATTTATCGAGTCTATTTTTCCTATTACGCCGTCTTTTATTTCCGGCGTGAGTACCGCAGAGACAAGATTCTGGTTAGGCATAATTACTCTCCTATTTTTGTTGTGTGTTATATTTATTTGTCTCTCTCGTACGAGAGATCCTTCTCTTCAAATAAAAAATAACCAACAGTTCAAGAGTTATTTCTTCGGTTCATTACTGCTGCAGTAACCAACTCGAATAAGCCTTCTCCAAAATTATTTGTCGTGCGTTTATTACTTTAATGATTGAGTTCCGGCCGGCTGATGAAGTTCCCCGCGCCTGCCTTTGTGTAAGTTTATCATCAATTCTGACGACCAATATAGTATTTACAATTTCTAAATCAATAGAAAAAAGAAAGGTACCGGATTTTTGTACCGTTGCGGATAAGGAAAATATTACCCTTCGTGTTACTTCGTTTTTCCTTCGCGGAACTTAGTGAACTAAAAATCCGGCGCTTGCTTCACAAAGTCTTACCAAGTGCGCACAAAGTTACACGAAGGGAGCCGAAAGCTGTACGGCAGTTTAACCGTATAGCTGAAGGATTAAGATTCCGGATTCGTGCAAACCGTTATTGTGCATCCTCTACGAGGATGTATAACAAGAGGAGTGTATTCAGTAGTTACAATTATTTACCATCTGCGATGGTCAGACAATCCGTACTCAGCATCAAGGATAAAAGTATTATACAACAAAAATCGTGTAATTAAAATTTGCGGCAATATCATTGCCTTACTTCTTTGCTGTATTGAAAACCTCGCAAGCCTGCCTGCAGGCATGGCCGCATAATTGTAAAATATTACTTTGTTTATTGAACCGGAATATTATTATCGCCTCTGATAAATTTCTTTCTATAATACGCCTTAATCCTTCCGCCTGTTTTTTCGAATGAAACGTAAAGAATAGGAATAACGATTAAAGTTAAAGCGGTTGTAGCAGTTAAACCGCCTATAACCGCGCGCGCGAGGGGAGACCAAGTTTCCGAACCCGAACCTAGCTCGATCGCTAGCGGAGTCATGCCGAGTATAGTTGTTAACGCGGTCATCAGTACGGGGCGAAGGCGCGCTTTGCTTCCCGCCTCAACCGCTTCATACAAACCCAAGCCGCTGCGTCTTAGCTGATTTATATAGTCGACTAAAACTATACCGTTATTTACGGCTATACCGACCAGCATCACAAGTCCCACCAGCGCCATTACGCTCAGCGATGTTCCTGTAATAAGCAGGAAAAGGAAAACGCCAATGATTGAAAGAGGAACTGTAAACATAATTATAAGAGGATCGACCAGAGATTCAAACTGTGAAGCCATAATCATGTAAACCAGCAGTACGGCGGCGATAAACGCTAGCATTAAATAAAAGAACGCCTGCTGCTGGTCTTCGGCCGTTCCGCCTATTACTACCTGGTATTCGGAAGGAATAGGAGTTTCATTTATAATTGAATTTATTTTTTTCACAGCTGCCGAAAGATCAATGCCCGATAAGCCGCAGCCGACTGAAACAAAGCGGCTCTGGTTCTCCCTGAATATGGTAGGGGACGACTCCTCCTCTTCGATCCTAGCTATGTCGCTCAGCTGAACCATTTGTCCTCCCGGCAGCGCTATCTGCATTTGTCCCAAAGCCTCTTTCTGATTTCTGTATTCTTTAGCGAACTGTACGCGCACGTCGTATTCGTCTTCTTTGTCACGGTACTGTGAAACCACCTGGCCCTGCACGGCGGTAGAGATATTCGAGGCAGTCTGAAGAGTGGAGAGATTAAGATCGTTCATCAAATCCTTGTTGAAATGGATCTGGAGCTCGGGAGTAGTGGCCTTTACGTTTGTTGAGATGTCTACCAATCCCGGCACCTTCTCCATTTTTTCTTTCAGCAGGCCGGCGATGGATTTTGCTCCCTCTATGTCGAAGCCTATCACTTTAACTTCAATATCTTTTTCATTTGTGAACGATCCGCCTTCCTGGAAAAAATAGGTTATGCCCGCTATATTGTCCAGCCTTCGGCGAAGCATGTCCTGTATTTCAAACTGGGATCTTTTTCTATGCTCAACCGGAGTAAGCCGCAGAAATATTTCTATAGTGCTGGCCGTAACGCCGAAGGCTCCTATGCCTTCTCTGTTTCCGTAAAAGATGGCTACCGATTCCAGCTCTTCTTTTTTTATTACGTCTTTAAATATGTTTTCCAGCTGATAAGTATAAACTCTTGTTCTTTCAATAGGGTTGCCCGCCGGCGATTCTATAACTATACTGATAAACCCCTGGTCTGTTTTCGGAAGGAACTCTCCTCCCAAAAGCGCCGCCGCAAACAGCGAGGCTATAAAGATTACTGATACCGAAATAAGAACCGTTTTTTTATGATGCAGCGACCAGTGAAGGATTTCAGAATAACGGTCTGAGAACCTCTCAAGCCAAATGCCTATTTTATTTTTTAAGACGGCAAACCGCCCGGGCTTTTCTACTTTTTCGCCTGTTTCACTTGACTTGTAATTTTTTATTACCTTCACAATACGTGAGGAAAGCAGCGGGACTAAGGTAAGCGCTATAAGAAGCGAGACAACCAGACTGAAAGTTATAGTCAGCACCATATCTTTAAACAGCTGGCCGGTAATATCGGGAACGAAGAGAACGGGAAGGAAGACGCTTATAGTAGTCAGCGTTGAAGAGGTAATTGCCATTCCCACTTCTGAGGCGCCGTGATCGGCGGCTTCTAATTTGCTTTCGCCCGACTCACGGTGGCGGTATATATTTTCGAGCACAACAATTGAATTATCGACCAGCATACCCACGGCAAGCGCAAGGCCCGCCATCGAAATAATATTTAAAGTTAAATCTGCGGCATACAGTGCGGCAAAAGTAGCTATCACCGCTATCGGAATTGATATACCAATTATAAAGCTGCCGCGCCAGTTGCGGAGGAAGAAATATATAACAAGAAATGCCATAACGAAGGCTATTAAAGCGGTGTTCCTCAGGTTATTAATTGATCTTAATATAAAATCCGACTGATCCCAGAGCATGCCCAATTTAGTGCCCTCTGGCAGCCTGGCAAGTATGTCGGGGAAAGCCTTCTTAACGCTGCGGCTTGTAAGAACAGTGTTTGCGTCGGACTGCTTAAAAATCATTAATGTAACTCCCTCGCCGTAATCCGCGCGCACTTCGGAAGTGGATTCCTTATATCCGTCAACAACTTCTGCTACATCTTTTACATAAACAGGCTGGGCGTCTTTAAGCGTAATAACTGTATTTCTTATCTGATCGAGGGAGCGGTATTCGCTTAAAATTCTAAGGTTGTAATTTTTAATTCCTGTTTCTATAGTACCGCCTGGCTGAATTCCGGCGCCGGTTTGAATAACCCGGTTAACGTCTGAGGGCGCCAGGCCGTAAGAGGCGAGAAGCACAGGATTTAGATTTACGTTTATCTGTCTCTGCAACCCGCCCTGCGTCTGAACCGAAGCTACGCCTTCAACCCGTTCAAGCAGAGGCTCGATGGTTTTTTCCGACAGCCGCCTCAGTTCAGCCGGCCCGAGATACTGTGAGCTTAACGTTAAAAATATAATTGGCTGAAGCGAGGGATCGAAGATGAAAGTAAGCGGCTCGTTGGCGTCTGGAGGAAGGTAATCCCTTATAAAGTCAATATTCTTTCTTATTTCGGTGTCAGCCTTCTCCATATCCGTCCCGTATTTGAACTCAAGCGTAATAACTGAGGCGCCCTGGTAGGATTGAGAATTGACGCGCTCTATATTCTTAACTGAGGTAACCGCTTCTTCGATCGGCCGGGTTATTAAATTCTCAATATCCTCCGGCCCCACATCGGTATAACTTGTAATTATTCCGGCGTAAGGGAATTGAATATCGGGGAAGAAATCTATCTTAAGCTGCGAGAATGAGAAGAAACTGAATCCGATAATAATGCAGTAAATCATCAGCATAGTTATCTGTCTTCTTAATGAAAACTTTGTCAGTATCATAATTGCCGCCCCTTTGTTCTCTGTTACTCAACTATCTTTACCTTTTGACCTTCTCTTACAATATTCTGTCCTACTACAATTATCGAGTCTGCTTTTTTTAATCCGCTGATAATTTCTATTCTGCCGTCGTTATTTATTCCTGTTTTAACTTCTTTCAGCTTTGCTTTTCCGTTCTCCACGGCGAAGACAAAATGTTTTTTTACTGTCAGCTGCATGCCGGTCTGTTTGTCAACCGCCATTTCAGTCTGTCTAATTAAAGAAGTTTCGGGTATTACCATAATTCCTTTTTTCACTGCGGTTTCAATTAAGAATTCACCGAATATGCCCGATCTTACCTGCTCATCCGGGTCTGTCATACGGACCTCAACCTCGAGAAGATTCGACGACTTGTTAATTGCGTGGTTTAATCCGCTTACTTCGCCTGTATAATCCCTGCCGGGAACCGAAGGGAATTTAATCTTCACCTTCTGGCCCGAAGAAACAATTGGAATATCCTTGCTTGATACCTGAAGCTTGGATTTCATCGCGTTAGGATTTACAACCTGCGCAACCGGCTGGCCTGCCGGCACCATCTGATCGCGTTCAAAGAAAACCGCTCCTATAATTCCGGCGAAGGGGGCTTTGACAAAACTGTTTTGATAATTTTCGTCGGCCTGCTCCAGCTGAAGTTTTGCCTGTTCGAGCGCGGCTTCGGCGGTCTGCTTCT
Source organism: Ignavibacteriaceae bacterium (assembly GCA_046703345.1). Taxonomy (GTDB): domain Bacteria; phylum Bacteroidota; class Ignavibacteria; order Ignavibacteriales; family Ignavibacteriaceae; genus FEN-1297. The sequence continues at coordinate 2,016 of JBJKTB010000369.1, read as the reverse complement.
GCGTCTTCATCTGGTCATACTGCTGCGGGCTCACAGCCTTTTGCCTGAAGAGTTCTTCAGTCCGTTTATAATCGTGACTAACAAGATCGTACTGCGCCTGAGCGGTTTTTACTGCAGCCTTTGCGAGATCAACCGACTGTTTTAATACGGCGTTATACTGAACGGCGAGTACTTCTCCCGAGGTAACCTGCTGGCCGGGTTTTACATAAACTCTTTCAAGCTTTTCGCTGATTTTACTGTAAACAACAGCGTCGTTTTCTCCCGTTACGCTGCCGGTTAGTTTTATGTAGCTGGAAATTGTGTCAGGCCGGATTTCATAAATCTTAACCGGAATTACTTTTTCCTCGACCGTTTCCCCGTTCTTCTTACATGAAACCTGAAACAGCAGCGCGGTAATTAATAAAGCTAAAAATGGTCTATTCATTTATTTCCTCACAGTCATTATTCCCAAATTTTATCAAGATGCCCTACCGAATGAAGCAGCTGAAGCTGGCCGATATTGTAATCAAAAATTGCGCGCAGATAATCAGCACGGCTTTTTGTGTAAAGAAGCTGCGCGTTCAGTACGTCAAGCTGCGTGCTCATGCCGTTATCGTACATCAGCGCTGAAATTCTCATACTTTCTTTCGACTGCTCCATAGCCTGCCTGAAGCTGCCGAGACTTTGAATTACTTCTCTGTAAGAATAATATTTCTCTTCCACATCAAGCGAAGCGCCGTCCTTCGCCTGCAACAGCGCCAGTTTCATCTGATCGGTTCTTATTTTAGCCAGCTGATAATCCACTATCTTTTTTCCGCCTTCGAAGATCGGCCAGTAAACAGACAGCATAACAGATTTTGATCTAATGTAGTCTTTCCACGCAACGCTCGCCCTGTCGGTTTGCGCCTGGTGAATTACATCAGCTGAGACGGAGATTACGGGGGAGAACTGCGACAACGCTATTTTTTCGCCTTCTCCGGCTGCATCAAGTTTATGCGTAAGCGACTTCAGATCATTTCGCTTTTCAATGGCCGCCATTTTCAATTCTTGTAATGAAAAAGAAGAATAACCGCCAAGAAAATTCTTCTCCTTTAATGTATCGATCACAACCAGAGAATCATCCAGCGGAATTGTCAATATTGTTTTAAGCCTCTGATAGGATAGCAGCCTGTTTGCCGACGCGGCTTCAAGCTGGGGAAGGGTAGAGTAGTACTGGGCTTTTGCCCGCTGAAGATCAAGCTCTGTTGCAGTGCCTGCCTTATAATGCTTTTCTACGCGCTCCAGGTTTTTTTCCGCTACGTCAGCTGCCTCTTCGGCGGTTGCCAATAATTCATCGGACAGAATGATGCCGTAATAAGACTGCAGCGCGGAAAGAACTGTCTGCGATTCTTGTCCTTTTAATTCTTCGCTTAATGCTTTTTTAAGGCTTTTCTGAGCGCTTAAATTAAACCATCTCATTCCGCCGGTAAAAACGGGCAGACTTAAATTTAAAGTATGCTGAAAAGAATAATTCGTTCCGACTACAAACTGCTGCCCCATAAAAATGAAAACCGGCAGCTCAAGATTTCTTACGGCAATTCCCTGATAGCTGAAGGCAGGAAGGAAAGAGGTTATAGAGCGCCGCACTTCAAGGCCCTGCGCTTGGTACTCAAGAATCTTTGACTTCAAAGCAAGGTTCTTTTCTAATGATATATTTACGACGTTATTCCACGTCAAGTAAATTATATTTTTACTTGTTTGAGGCTGCAGGCTGCAAGTCAGAAGACAGACGGTAATCAGAATTTTCTTGAGCATTATATACTCCGATAATCTTAATTAACTGTCCGGTTTACGGCAAACGGCCGCTTTCCGTGTCTGCTTTTATGCCGCGCGGGATGAGAAAGAAATCCTAACGCGCTAAGCTATCTGCGGTGATGAAATTGAGAACTGAATTTTCACCTCATGTTTTCGATTGAGAAAACAGCTGAGGATTTTCCCCGGATTATAAATTCCCTGCCGCCGAATAAAAAATTCGGCTTAGTTTTCACAAAATAAGAG
>JBJKTB010000368.1:0-6595 GCA_046703345.1 Ignavibacteriaceae bacterium | reverse complement strand
ACAATTGAAAAAAAGCGGGAATGAACCATTCAAAAAGCAAAGTGCAATTGACTACTTAAAAATAAATTTTTAACTGCATGGCTGACACGGCAAATCCCTTAGCCGAGATTTTTGTTGTATTAATGATGTAAATAGTCTAATTTAAATTAAAATCCAGACAATCAGCACTACTCTTCACAAAGAGGGGCACGCAGCAGAATCAATATAAATCGGCGGAGGGGGAAATGAACATCAGCTTAATCAACATCCTGTTTCTCGCGTTATTTATCATGTTCTGCCTGCATTGGCTTTCAACCCTCATACTTTGCTTAAAGAAACAGAAAGAGGACAGGATATTCTGGCTGACAATAATATTGGTTACTTGTCCGGCCGGACAGTTTTATTACAGGGTAAGAAACAATTTGCCGTTATTTAAGTTCTTCAAAGGGGGAGAGGATGAAGAATTTATTTAAAGATTCTCTGCGAATCATCAGAGAAAGCTTTACAGCCTACCTTTTGATAAATGTTATATTTTACGGATTGATCGTCGCGGGCTTCATATATGCCTTGTTATATCCTGATGCGCAGATAAACGCATACTATAACATAAAAGAAATAGTTACCACTGGCTCTTTGTCAAAAGTATATGACGCATATTATCTGCACAGAAATTTACCCTATGCCGTCTTTCTTACGTTTACTATTAACCTTTTTCTCGGAACATTTGTTCAGATTACAGTGCCGTCCTTGATAATTCCTTTTGCCGGTTTCTTCACGTTTTTAATAAGGGCGTTCAGTTGGGGGGTGTTAATAGTGCCGGATAAGATCTCCTTAACCAGGCTAGTACTTTTTTTTCTTGAAGGCCAGGGATATGTGCTGGGCGCATTTGCTGTTTATGTCTTTTCCGTAAGGTTCTTAAATCCGTCAAAGTTTAAGCTCGGCTCTTATAAGAACGGGTATTGGGCCGGCTTAAAATGTATGGGGAAATTGTATGTATTAATAGCATGTGTGCTTCTGATTTCGGCGTTTTATGAGGTTGCTATAAGCAGCCCTTTACCCTTTCCCCGCTTCTCATATTCAAGCAGGCAATTGGGATTCAGCGGGACAAGCGTCCAAACGAATTATCACGGTCAGTATGTATTCTATGATTCCATGGATGTAAAGAAGGGCGACGCTAAAGTAGCAGGATATTGTCTTGAAAACATAGAGTATTTTAAGCCGGGCGATATGAACGCGGCAAGAATTACAAAAACAGATTCGCTTTATGCAATTCAACTCTATCTTGATAAAAAATATTGGAACAGAAAAGCAGTTAATGAACGATTTAAAGCCGTTGATAGTGCCCTCAATATAACTTGCAGCGGAAAATATTTCATGATTCAAACTTTTTGTTTCGATTCATCGGGACAAAGACAAGAAAGGTATTATTGAATCAAACACCGGATATTAACAAAGTAATCTTTTAACGAATAAAACATTAGAGTTTTTATGCTAAAATATTTTGCGGCATTAATTCTTCTGACGGCCGGCTTTACAGAGGCAGATCACCTGAACACAGCCGATCAGTACAATATTGTTCTGCCCGACAACTGGGTGCAGGTACAAAAGGGTACGGTTAATTTTCTGTGCGAGGAAATGAATTATCCTTCGAAAGCGCGGGGGTACGGAGAATACACCTACGCCTATATAATGAAACCTATTGATACATTATTTAACTATCCGTATATGCTCGTTCAGATAAACAACAGGGGGCGGCTCTCTTGGAGCGAGGTGAAAGAGATGGAGCCCGGCACACTTAAGTTCGATCCGGAAACATACTATTCATGGGGCGAATCGGATACCGTATTTACAGTAATAATTCCCACGCAGAAAGGGACCATCAACATTTTCTGCTACGCAGCAAAAAAGGACTTCAAGTCGGACCTGGCAGTGTTCAAAGGCATTATTAATTCCATCGCGGAATCTCCCGACCTGAAGTACAAAAAAAATATATTCCGCGACGTGCCCGTACTGGGAAAACTGTTTTGGGGTGACAACGACACCGGAATAATCGTTTTTGTCTTTATGATTTTATCTATAATCGGTACTATAATAAGGAAAAGGAAAGGCCTACAGAAGTAGTCTTTTTTAATAACCAAATTGTAACATTGGAATATTGGAGAATTGGAATAATGTATAAAAATCAACATTCAGCATTTCAATTTCCCGTCGCTCCAAAAGAAATATGAATTTTGCGCGGCCCATATATATAAATTCATAATCACCTTATTACTGCATGCCTCCGTTATTCTGCTGAGTATTGTCCTGCTGATCCTTTTCTTTATAATTATTAAAGTTGTATTTAAGGTTGAGCATTACCATGGGCGACTTCCGCGTAAAGTAATTGTAGTTGTAAAAGTCGATGCCCTGCGAAGTGAACTCGCGTTTGCCGGTTCTGAACAGGTTGTTGACCTGAAGGATCAAGGATAATTTTTTCGGAATGAGATCTTGTTTTACGGCAAGATCAGTAGTAAAGAAGCCGTTCCACTTTCCCTGAGCGGTAACCGAGGGACTGTAGTATCTGGTACTTAATTGAAGATCGGTTGAGGAAGTAATCTTAAAGACGTCGCTGTTTTTAATGCTCCAGTTAAAGCTTTCCCTGGCGAAAGACTCGTTACTGATAGCGCCGCTTATCTTATAATCATAAACGTCGCCCATCAGATTAAACTCCCAGAATTTGAGAGGATTAAAGAGAACCATAAACTCGGCGCCCAGCGACTGATCGTTTCCGACGTTGGCAACAGTCCTTAAGGTAACGTTTTCCGCGTAGACGGAATTTATATCTTCTCTTTTATCGTGGGTAAAGCGGTAATAAAAATCATTTGAAAAGGAGACCGGGCCGAAAAACGTCTGATAGCCTAGTTCGTATGAATCGATAAGCTCGGGCTTAACCGAAGGATTTCCTATGTGAACGTTATTGGCGTCGAACCATGAATAAAAAGGCTCAAGATCGCCGCCGTCCGGCCTGTCGATTCTTCTAGTATAGCTTGCCATTATCTGAGTTCCGCCGGCGAAGCTGTAGGAGGAATGTATCGAGGGGAAGAAGTCCCATCTGCTGAGTGAGAACTGCTGTCCCGTCTCGGCCAGTTTCACAAGCTGATAAGTGTATTCGGTACGGAAGCCGATCTGCACGCCAAGGCTGTCCCACTGATTTGATAGTATTGTATAAGCGGCAAACCTGGTTCTGTTGAAATCGTTGGTATTGCTGAACTGCGGCTGAAATTTATAGACTGAATTTACGGTGTCGAACACGTAAAGCTTGTTTATATCCTGAGATATTCTGCTGAAATATTCCGATCCGGCGGAGAATTTTTCTGTTTTGCTTATAGGCAGTGTGTAATCAATTTTTCCTCTTATTTCATTTTGAGGACCTAGCTCTGTGGTTTTTGTTCCGTTTATTTCGCTTACAGACTGCAGTGCGGCGCTTGTCGAAGCTTCATTCGAGTTATTGTGTCTGAAGAAAACCTGAGCAGTAAGCTCATGTTCCTTCTCACCGAAATTATGATCATAGTCCGCATTAATATCATAGAAGGTGCCCGAATGATTATGATCGGTGTTGTTGACGTAGTACAAAGACTGCGGATCGGAAGTAGAGTATTGATCGTAATTTAATGTTGATTTTCTTAAGAAAGATCTGTTCCCGTATCTTCCTCCTATACTAAGATAATTATTATCGCTGAGATTAAAGTTAACGCCTCCTCTGATACCGGAGATAGTTCTTTGCCAGAGTATGCTGCCGGTTGAATTAAGGAAAGAAGTGTTATCGCCGATGATAAATTGTTTTTCCTGTTTGTTGCTGCCGGGAAAAGCTCGGCGGTTAAAATCTATGCCGAAGTCGTAGTTTACGCTTGGGGTTCTGTACTGAAAAAGGAAATTGCCGCCGTACTTGTTATCCGGGCCGCCGGTCAGATCTATAATTCCGCTTAATCCGAGATTAGTATTTTTCTTAAGAACTATGTTGATGATACCGGCTGTGCCGCTGGCGTCGTACTTTGCGGAAGGGTTTGTCATGATCTCGATATTCTTAATAGAGCTTGCGGGAATCTGCTGGAGAGCGTCCTGAGCGCTTAGTACCGAAGGCCGGCCGTCAATAAGCACTGTAAAGTTTGTGCTGCCTCTGAGACTGACTGTACCGTCCACATCAACGCTTACGGACGGGACGTTCTGAAGCACATCGGCGGCAGTGCCGGCCATGGCGGTATGCATCTGGCTGACGTCAACAACCTTTTTGTCGAGATCGTACGAGATTGGAGATCTCTGTCCTTCCACCACTACATTTTTCATAGTGATCTGCGACGGCCGCAGTAATATTTTACCAAGAAAAGAGTCAGGGCTCGAGCCGGAGATTACAATATTATTTACTACTTTTCTCGCATATCCTACGAACTGAACTGAAATATAGTAGCTGCCGAGCTTAATATTTTTCAATTCGAATTTTCCGTCTTTACCGGTTACTGTTCCGGTTATCTGAGAGCTGTCTTTCTTCGCGAATAAAATTACATTTGCAAACTCAACCGGCTTACCTGAAGAAGCATCGGATACCCTGCCGGTAATTAAGCCGTTCAATGCGGCATGCTTAGGCTGACAATAAAGAAGACCGGCGGAAATGATAGTTATGAGAAGTACCGGTATTAATTTTTTTAACATTTCATATTACCAAAATTAGATTATCGGGAAATCACAATTAAATAAACTTAAAATTCATAAACTTTTATGAAAATAAGGTGAAAAGTTAATACTTTTACCTTTATTATAATACTTCATGCATGGAAGGAGATGCTGAATGATGACGGATATTCTTTCGAAGTTTTGTAATCTGAAGCTGGCCTTTGTATTAATCAGTCGCGGGCAGAATAAAAATGAAAAGTAATTTATTTGAAGAGTTTAAAATATCCGAAATAAAGAACGAAATACTAAAGCAGGAGATCATACTTCAGCAGCCGGAGCCGGGCACGACACGAAATGATTTTGAAAAATTAATCGCTGAAGAATTCCGTGAGATCGGGGCTTCCGGGCGCAGTTACGGCAGGCAAGAAGTAATTGAGGCGCTTATAAAGAGGAGCGAAAATCCCGCGAGTGAAAAATGGGAAATAAAAGATGCTGACTGCATTGAGATATCGCCCGGCAGCTTTCTGTTTACTTATTTATTAATACAAAGCAGCAGAACAACACACAGAGCTTCTATATGGCGAAGAAGAGGAGCGGACTTGCAAATACTGTATCATCAAGGAACTATTACACAATATTTTTAATCCGTACATGGCTAAATCAGCCCGGCTGCCGAAGAGATAAAGGGAAGTGCAGCAGAGCGAATTATATTGGGCAGGGAAAAGGGCTTATGATTGTTTATAGTTACGAAAAAGACATTGAGTCGGCCAGGAAATTAATTCTTCTTAAACCGGATAAAAATGGCTGCTAAATTCAATACATATTAAATAACGAACTGCCTCGATTCAGCAAAGAATATTCTGCACTCCGCGATGAAATCAATTGTGATCTAATTTAATGTCTTAATTTTAAACCGGTTTATACTGCGAAAATCAATTAGTAATTAAGAACCGGAATGAATAAGCAGCGCTAGTACTTTAATTCTTAAAGTGCTGGAATATTTTATTTACATTAATAAAAATTGTACCAAATTAAAAATTAATTTCTTATTATTAACCACGAAAACTAAGCCGGCCCAATACCTATGCCGGTAATGATTTAATTGAACTAAGAGATCAGTTAGATTTTGAAACCGCATTTAAGTCTTGCCTTGATTCTTATTGACAGCATTACTGCATCTTTTCCATAGCTTATTTTATGCTCGGGAAGGGGGGATATTTTAAAACTTCTCTTAAAATTAGAGGCAGGAAGGTTAAATTATGTTTTCTACAATAGTCCGGCAAATCAAACCTCATAACTATGAGACGGCTTCATTCAACAAAGTCTTAAATAAATTCTTTAGGGGGAAACAATTCGTAGTTTTATTTTTTGCTTCACTTATAATTCTTACCTCAGGCGCAAATGCTCAATACATACAGCAGGGGCAGAGGCTGAGCGGTACAAATCCGACCGGGAATTCTTTTCAGGGAAGCGGAGTTTCGGTTTCGTCCGACGGAAGTACGATAGTTGAGGGGGGATACGGTGATAACAATTTTAAAGGCGCGGTATGGGTTTTTAATAAGAGCGGCAGCAGCTGGAGCCAGACCGGATCGAAGATTACCGGAACAGGCGGAGTAGGAAATTCTTATATGGGATATTCCGTTGCTGTCTCGGCCGACGGAAAGACATTTGCCGCCGGCGGATTGACTGATAATAACAATGAAGGTGCGGTATGGATATTTACCGAAAACAACGGAGTATGGTCGCAGCAGGGATCCAAGCTTACATCGTCAGATTTAACCTCACTCTCATTTCTCGGTAATTCAGTTTCGATATCTTCCGACGGTAATACCGTGGTTGCAGGGGCTCCTGATTACAACAGCAATGCGGGCGCCGCAGTCGTATTTAATCGCGTCAACGGTACCTGGAGTCAGACCGGAGGTTTGCTTGTGGGAACCGGTGCTTCTGGAAGCGCCAAGCAGGGCACAGT
>JBJKTB010000367.1:0-3656 GCA_046703345.1 Ignavibacteriaceae bacterium | reverse complement strand
GTGCAATACCTGCCACGGCGACTTTACTGACCCTTCAAGAATTGCTCCTCCAAGAGCGGTTAATGGAGATTCATTAACTACTTCTATTGCCGTCGGTGCGCATACTCAGCATCTTTATTCAAATACTCTTAGCCAGGTGCCGTGCTCTTCATGCCATAATGTGCCGTCTTCGGTTTATGCGCAAGGACATCTGAATCCCGGCCCGGACGGTATTGTTTTCCTTAGCGGACTTGCAACCGCGCACGGCGCTTCTAATGCCGCGTTTAACAGTTCAAACGCTACATGTTCCAATACTTACTGCCACGGCAATTTTATCTTTTATAAAGATTCTGCCGCTTCACAAGACCAGTTCGCTTTTATTGCCGATTCCATGACGGGAAACAATGTTTCGGTTAAATGGACTCAGGTTGACGGTTCTCAGGCTAAGTGCGGCTCATGTCACGATCTTCCGCCTAAAGGCCATCTCGGCTACCAGCAGTTCCCTATCTCTTCATGCGTTGCATGCCATCAGGGTGTTGTTGATGAGCAGGGAAATATAATCGATCTGTCAAAACATGTTAACGGTCAGGTTAATGTAAGAGGCAACTAATAAAATAATCTTATTATTTCGCAAAGCCGCTTTTGAAGCGGCTTTGTTGTTTTAAATGCAATGTGATATGGGTTAATTTTTAACGAATTGAAATTAATTTGCGTTGCTTTTAGATCTTTGTTAGGCTTTATTAGATAAGAGATTTTTATTCCGCGGGAGTTTCTAAGAGTTATCGAGGGAAGTTTTGGGTCGCCGTTTCCTCAATAACTCGGAATTAAGGCGGCTGATCAACTTTTCTTTTGTGCGAGCGGCTGCCGCCCGCGGCGATTTTTTAATGATCTGATTCCCCTTCCCTTGTGTTAACATTTTAAGAAAATTTGCTCCCCTTCTGCTTTAAAACATTCTTTAGTCGTATAATATTTCGATTCAGCATAAAAATTCAAACGGAGCTGTCAGCTGAATGCTAAAAGCTCCGTAAAGAAATTGTTCATTAAAAAAATATACCGGATTTCGATTATGCCTTCTTTTTCTGTGTAGACATTCCGAAAATTGCGTAGAGAGGGCAAAACTCGAACAGTGCTGTTCCTAACGGAATTATTCCTATCACTCCCAGCCAGCTTTTAAATATTATACCTAAAAGGATAATAACGATGCCGAGCAATATCCTAAAAATTTTGTCTCCGCTGCCGACGTTCTTTTTCATATTTTCTCCTTAAATTATTTATTTAATGGTATATACTTGAAAATTTATTTATATGATTCAAAAATAATTGATAAGATTCCGTCCTGTCAGTGACAATGTTACAATAGAAATATTTTATTCCTTGGCTTTAAGCTTTGCGGCACTTAAAATATTTATAGTACCCCTTAAAATCTCTATCATTCCTTCTTTTTCAAAATCTTTGAGTATCCTGCTTACTACTTCTCTCGAAGTACCGAGCTCGCCTGCAATTTCGTTGTGAGTCTTTAATACTTTTCCTTCTGCGGCATTGTGAAGAATATATTCCGCGATTCGCGAGTCCATCCGCTTAAACGCCACTTCCTCTACAACGGCAATTACCAGCGTAAGCCGCTTTGTCAGCATTTCGAACACATGCTTTCTCCAGGGCTCGTACTTTTCTATCCACAGCCTGAATATGGATTCCGGTATCAATATCAGCTCGGTCTCTGTCTCGGCTACCGATACAGCGGGAAAACTCTTCCCGCTTAGTATGCACGATGCGGTAAGTATGCAGCTTTCTCCCCGCTCAAGATGATAAAGCGTTATTTCCTTACCTGTTTCACCTATCTTAAAAACCCGGACATCACCCGACTTTACTAATGCCATGTATCCGCAGCTGTCTCCTTCCATAGATATAAACTCACCCTTTGCAAATTTCTTGGTGAACGCGCTGCTGTTAAAATCTTTGGCAATTTCCGATTCGCTTTCCGAGATGAAGTCCGCTACTAAAATATTTTCATTATTTGGCTGATCCATAATTTTACTTAGTTTTTAGTGATTTGAAGCAATATTTGAAGGATTCTGCATCTTAAATTGTTGTAATTTAAACCTTTAAGCAGTTAAAATTGACTAATTATAAAATGTAATCATAATCAAAAAAATAATGGCTTATTTGCCTTATCTTATTTAAGAAAAATGTTTTATGAAATCAAATATTGTCCGGATTTATGAATAACAAGATTGTCTTTCCCTCAAAAGGAAGATGGGAAGTTAAAAATGAAGGTGAGGAAGAATCTTTGTCGGTTTTTGATGACAAAAACGAAGCCGTGAACTATGCTTATAAACTTGCTTCAAAAGAAGGCTCTGGCGTTATAATAATAAGCGAAAACGGCGAGGTTGAAAATATTAAATCGCATGAACTGGAAAATTACTTGAGTAAAAAACTCTGATTATATTTCATTATCATGAAAAGTTCCTTTCTCCAAGTCTTAATGCTTTTCCTCTCTGGATAAAGTTTCTGCATTTGCCGGGAATAATATTCTGCATCCCTGTCGGGCGTCTAACTATCTTGTACTTATCTTATACTTATCTTGTACTTGCCTTGTACTATGATTTCGCTTGTTCTTGGGGCTCTGCCGGTCTTTATAGGCGTCTAAATCCCTTCCCAGGCAGTATGATATAAGTTATTTCTCTAATCCTTTGTGTCTTGGTGTCTTAGTGGCTTTTTCTTATTGCATGAAAGTAACTGGCATATTTTATTTATTAAGAAAGTATTCTATAATAATTTTCCCGTCTTCAATTGGGCTTTCTGTAAAAGGCAGAGTTCCCATCCCGTTTACCCTTGCTGTAAGTCTTTGCGCCGCTTGTATAACTTCTTCCGGTAAATCCTTCTCCACTGCTGCTTTTTTTAGCTGCGACATCGCTGACTCACCCCAGCCTTCAATATTATTTTTCCTTAGCCAGAAAGTTATAGCCTCGCCGCATGCTCTTCTTACACAAACCCTGGCCTTCCCTTCATTTCCCAGCTCCAATGACTTTTGCGCGTTCGACATCTCAAGCTCAGCGTTCATAACGGCTACTTCTTTTACATTAATGCTCAATTCTTTTCCTTTAAATTTCTAAGGACGGTTAGGGCTTCTTTAGAAAGTTTAAATTTTACTTCGCCTGGACAAGCGATCGTTTCGTACAAGGATGCTCCGGATTCTTTTAACAGATCTTTTATCTTTTGCAGATCGAAGCGCTCTCCCTCGAATTTTATTGTGTTGTTCTTCTTATCTATTTCGTAAGACGGCATGTCAAATCCTTTCTTCGCGACGCAAATTTAACAATTCGCTCATCTTCTGCAAAATAAGCCCGCCGCTCATCATTATTTTTAAACTATTTATCTCATAATTTATTGCATAATTAGATCTAATTATTTTATTTTAATGCATTGCTTTTTACTGCATACCGAAATTTTCACAAAAAAAATCAGGAATTACCAAATGCATGCTTTAGAAGTCCGAAATTTAGTCAAGAACTTTGACGGATTGCGGGCTGTAGATAATGCGTCGTTTTCAGTTCCGGAAGGCTCGGTCTTCGGTCTAATCGGCCGTAACGGCGCCGGAAAGACGACAACTATTAGAATGATGATGAATATCTACATCCCGGATGACGGAGAAGTGATTTTAAGAGGTACAAAGATCG
>JBJKTB010000366.1:0-7332 GCA_046703345.1 Ignavibacteriaceae bacterium | reverse complement strand
GCAAATGTAATTTTTCTAGCCGGTTTTCCTTCTAAAGACACTCCCCCGGATCTTCTGCAGAGCGTGATAAAAGCAATCTCGACTAACGATAAACCTTACTTTATTGCTCTGTCGCCGGGCGTTGACTTTACCAAGCTGAGGCTTCTTCAGAATGAGCTTCCGTTTACCATAGGAAATGTAAGCAGCGACTATCTTGAAATACAGCCAGAGATTTCGGCCGATCAGGCAGACAACGCTCTGCTGCAGAACAATGCTCCTGATCCGGTCTCGGCCTGGAATAATCTGCCTCCGGTATTGCAGCCGAACGTAACTATGAATCCCAAACCGGAGAGCCAGGTAATTTCAAAGGTGACTATAAATAATGTTCCAATGAACCGGCCTTTAATTTTAACAAGGCGGCTCGGGAGCAAAAAATCGATTGCCGTGCTGGCAACCGATATTTGGAGATGGAAACTTGAAACAGCTCCCAAGGATCTCGATTTATTCGACCGTTTTATTCTTGCAAGTGTAAAATGGCTTAACACTAAGGAAGATCATAAACAAGTTACCATCAAGACCGGAAAGAAATTATATTCTCTGGGCGAGCAGGTAGATTTTTCCGCGCAGGTTTATGATCAGTCGTTTAATCCCGTTTCTGATGCGGAAGTAAAAGTAAACGTAAAATCCGGCGCCGAAAGTTATACTGTCAATCTGAACTCCATAGGCAGCGGGCTTTATGAAGGAAGTTTCCAGACCGGCAAAGCAGGAGATTATACATTTTCCGGCGACGCGCTTCAAGATCATAAAAAGCTGGGGAGCGACAACGGCAGTTTCAATATCGGCGAGGTGGATATTGAGTTGCTGAATACTCGTATGAATTATGATTTCCTATCTCTTCTCTCAAATCAGACCGGAGGAAAGTTTTTCTACAACTCAAATTATAAGCAGCTATATACTTTACTTATAGAGCTGGACAAACGATCTTCGAAAAATAAAATCGAAGTAAGCGATGTAAGTCTGTGGTCCAACGAATGGCTTCTTGCGGCAGCAATACTGCTGTTCGGACTGGAATGGTTTTTCCGCAAGCGCTTCGGAATGATTTAGTCTATTATAAATTTTTCTGTTTCGATTTATTTTTTAAAACTGTAGTTTATTAAAGTCTTCCTGGGGAAATACTTCATTTAACGGCTTCCCGTATTACTTCATTATTTTATTTAAGACAAAGCAATTAAAATGAAGCCGGCAAATATCATCTTTGATTTTTCTGATTTTTTCCTGCCGCGGTTTTGTCCTTCATGCGGTAATCGGATAAACAGCGGCGAACTGATTGTTTGCCCAGGCTGCCTGAACAAAATTTGTCGTGCGGAAAAAATAAGGCTTGAATCAGAATTTCTAAGAAAGTTCAGCGCTAAAGAATTTATCAGCGGCTTTACTTCTCTTTTTGTGTTTGAAAAAGACAAAGAGCTACAGAGAATTATTCACTCAATAAAATACGGAGGCAGGTTCGGAACAGGCATATTCTTAGGGAAATTGATAGGAGACGGTTTGGAGGAGACTATTAAGAATTGGAATATCGATTACATCACTCCGGTTCCTCTTCACCATCTTAAAAAAGCTGAACGCGGATATAACCAATCATTTTATATTGCAAAGGGGTTAAGCAAGCGCATGAAAATCCGCTTAAAAAGAGATGCCCTCCGGAGGGTGCGGTACACGGCAACACAAACTACAATGAACATCGATGAAAGACAGCGTAATGTTGAAGGCGCATTCAAAGCCAAACTTGGGACTCAATCAAAAGGTAAGAATTTCCTGATTGTGGACGATGTTATAACCACAGGAGCAACGATAAACGAATGCGCAAAATCTTTGCTAGCCGCTGGGGCCGGCAGAATTTTTGCCGCTTCGGCTGCAATCGCCGACTGACGGCTTACATTCTCTCCGGCGCGTTTACTCCCAAAATGGACAAACCGTTTTTAAGTACGATCTTGGTCGCCGATGCGAGCGCCAGTCTTGCCTCTGCTAATTTTTTCTCGGTGCCGAGTATCCTACAGAACGTGTAGAACTTGTGAAATGATGCAGCTAGATCTTCAAGATAAGCGCATATCCGGTGAGTTTCAAAGAACTCCGCGCTCATCAGCACCTCGTCTTCAAATTTGTGCAGTTTCCTGAGAAGCTGCTGTTCCTCCGGAGCCGTGAGAAGGTCCAGATTTTCAACTGAAAAATGCAGCTCTTCTTTCTCAACCATCTTTAAGTTGGAACAGATCCTCGCATGCGCGTACTGGAGATAGAAAACAGGATTTTCATCCGATTGTTTTTTCGCCAGCTGCAAATCGAAATTCATATGCGTGGTTATGTTCCTCATGTTGAAAAAGTACCTTACCACGTCGCTGCCTACTTCGTCAACAAGCTGATCGAGAGTAATGTAATTAGCTTTTCTGGTAGACATTTTCACGACCTCACCGCCGTCCATTATAGTAACAAACTGGTGGATGAGCACTTTTACTTTCTCGGAGTCGTAGCCGAGAGAACGGAGCCCGGCAAGCACATCCGGATATGTTGCGTTATGATCGGAGCCGAATATATCTATCATCAAATCGTAACCGCGTGCGAACTTTGTAACATGATATGCGATATCGGGAAGCCTGTATGTCGGCTCGCCTGTGGATTTGACTATTACCTTATCCTGCTGATTTCCCAGCTCGGTAAGTTTAAGCCAAGTAGCTCCGTCTTTTTCGTATGCCAGATCTTTTTCCTTAAAAGTGTCAATAGTGTCCTTTATCTTTCCTTCTTCGTAAAGCGTATTTTCGTTGAAAAATATCTTATGCTTAATCTTCAGTTTTTCCAGAGACGATTTTATATCTACAAATATTTCCTGTTCGGCCTTGGCTTTAAAGATTCCTTCGGCCGGTTCATTAATCAGTTTATCGCCGTGTTCGTTTAATAAATCCTTCGCGATTTCTTTTATATACTCGCCCTGATAGTAATCCTGAGGGAAATCAATTTGATTTCCTAACAGCTCCAGATAACGCAGCCTCACCGAATCTCCTAGCACGCGCATCTGCCTGCCGGCGTTGTTAAAATAATATTCCCGGTCTACTTCAAAACCAACCCACTCAAGAAGGTTAGCTACAGTATCTCCGAATACGGCGTTTCTGCCGTGTCCTACTGTAAGAGGCCCGGTAGGATTTGCGGAGACAAATTCAACATTTGCTTTTCTTCCAGAAAACTTTTTCGAACTCCCGAATTTTTCGCCGGCCGAGAGAATTTCGCCTGCTATACCTGCGATAAATGATGATGTGAAGAAGAAATTAATAAATCCCGGTCCGGCAATTTCTATTTTGTCAATTGCTTTTTTATCGTATTCCAATGCCGAGATTATTTCTTCTGCTATCTCGCGGGGTTTTCTTCTTAATTTTTTTGTAAGGAGCATTGCGGCGTTAGAAGAAAGATCTCCGTGCGCTTCGGCTTTCGGAATGTCGAACGTAAAATTAATTTCTTTAAGATAGTTTAGTTTTTCCGATGCTTTGTCAAAAAGAGAGTATAAATATTCTTTCAAATTCTTTTCCGTATGAATTAGTATTAATCAAAATTAGGATGATATTATTTGGGTTGCACTTTTCTTGGCCTTCCGGGCTTTTTCTTGGCCGGAGCCTGAGCTTTCAATGCAGGGTCTTCCGCAACAATTACCGGCGCGTCGCCCCAGAGTTTTTCAAGGTTATAGAATTCGCGGGCGTCTTTTTTAAAGACATGCACAACAACGTCAACATAATCCAGTAAAACCCACGACAGAGCCTTGTAGCCTTCTCTGTGCCAGCTTTTTATTCCTTCGTCTCTCAGAGTTTTATCCACTTCGTCGGCAATTGCTCTCACCTGCGTATCGGAATCTGCGCTGCAGATGACGAAATAGTCGGACATTGTAGTAACTTTTCTGAGGTCCAGTATATGGACATCAAAACCTTTTTTATTAAAAATCAAACTTGTAATTTTATTCGCCAAATCTAATGAATCCAAATCATCCCTTTCTATTTGTATGGTTTTAATGAATTAAAGTCCTTGCCTATAACAACCGAGGCGTCGAGAAAATAATTTCCGTTAACCTGCTGTACTACTCTTTTTTTATCTATTCCGAGGCTTTCGGCAATTTTCAAAGCGTTTTCCATATTTCCGGCGCGGTCGATAACCATCGATCTTTCAACGTCGAATGAAATATAATTTCCCATTTGAACAACGTCAAAATTCTGCTTGCGAAGGTATTCTGTAATCTTATCCGCAACTCCGGATATTCCGCATCCGTTAAGAACTTCAACTTGCAGATTAGAAGTTTTCTTTACGGCGCTGACAGCGGCACTATTTTGCACGTTAGCTGCATCTATTTTTTTGTAAAAAGAATATGATAAAAAAATAACTGCGACAGCCAGTACAAAAATAAATAAATTTAAAATGAAATCTTCGTAAGAGTTTTTTAAACTGGAATTTTTTGAGGTTTTTACAGACTTGATATTTTCCTTCACTTATTCACGCTCAACATACATCAAAAATTATTTTACAACGGTGAACGTTTCTCTCCTGTTATCTGCCGAGAAAAGAATTGCTGTAACCCAGCGGACCCATTGATCCCAATCCGCCGTAGTATCCCGAATACGGTGAATAATAACTATAAGGGAGATTGCTGTACTGAACCGAGATCTGGAAATCTTTCCAAGGCTGGTAATTAATTGCTGCCCTGTTTATGTAAACGCCGTTGATACTGTTTTGGAAATTTTTTCCGAGAGTACTGTATGGTGAATTGACAAAGCTTGCTTCCAGCTGAACATTTAATTTATCGTTGAATTTGTATGCCATACTGTTGGTATATACTCCCAAAGCCATACCCTGTCCGCCGAATGTAGAATAAGACATACTGTATGACTGTTTCATTGAAAAATTCTGCGGATTTATGAACCCGAATAGCGAACTTGCCGAAGAATGGGCAACAATTCCGTCGTCAATATTATTCTGCTGAAAACCTGAATCCTTGAACTGCGCAAATGCAGTAAATGTAAACCCTAATACCAATAATACCAACAGCTTTTTCATCATTTCACCTTTAAGATTGCAATAATATTAAACAAATCGCCCGATAAAATCAATGAAATAAAAAGAGTAAAAAATTAAGATGTTAATTCCGTTACAAAATCTTTGACACTTTGTTTTGCTTATCAACAAGAACAATTCTTGGCTTATGCTTATGAGCCTCTTCATTCGGCATTTGAGAATAAGTTATGATAATTATTTCGTCTCCTACCGCACTCAGCCTTGCCGCCGGTCCGTTAAGACAAATCATTCCGCTGCCCGCAGGGCCTTCAAGCGTATAGGTCTCTAACCTGCTACCGTTATTTACATTTACTACCTGAACCTTTTCAAAAGGCAGAATATCAGCCGCATCCAGTAAGTCTTTATCCACCGTTATACTGCCCTCATAATACAATTCGGCCATGGTAACGGTAGCGCGGTGAATCTTAGACTTAAACATTTCTCTGTTCATTATAATCCGGTATTTTTTGTCTTTAAATATACTCAGATTTGTTTTATAGTTTCAAGACAGTTAACGGTTACCTAAATCATCAGAATCATCAATAAAAAGTTGATCCTTAACTAAATCAACACACACCGAGAATAATTATTTAGACAATTAAATATCCTAAGAAGATTAGATCATCATTAAATATAAAAGCCCAAATTTCAGATCTTTATTCTAAGAATCCCCCCGAATCTTAAAATAATGGTTTGTATTTAACAGCATAAAAATGAATAAATATGTTTCGCGATAAGCTTCAAAAAAGAATTTTTTGAAGCTCTTGATAAAATATCTTTCTGTATCACTTGACAAAAAGAAAAAGTGTGCTATATTTGCGGCAAGAAATATGAAAAATATCACTGGGACATATTATAACACAAGCGCAAAATTTAACCAATATTATTGGTGGTGGCTTAGTGTGTATAATAATATGACCCAGTAATATTGAGACAAATAGTTTTTTATCGAAACCCTTCTCAGTCAAACTGGGAAGGGTTTTTTGTTTTTAAGGCAAATAAAATGAAAATAGATGAATTTATAGAGTACTCCAAACAATACAATTTGATACCGGTATACGAGGTAATTACTGCCGATTTGCTTACACCCGTACTCGCGTATCTTAAAATACGTACAGCCGGTTCGCAAAGCTTTCTTCTTGAATCAGTTGAAGGCTCAGCAAAGATGGCCAGATACTCGTTCATCGGAAAAAATCCGGTTAAAATTTTTCAGAACAAATCGCTCGATATATCAGAAAAACTAAATGGGACATCCGGGACCTTAAAAGCTTCAATTTTCGATTATATCCGTGAAGAAATAGGAAAATACAGGCAGCCGAAGTTAGACGGCCTTCCCGATTTTACCGGCGGCATTGTGGGTTTCCTTGGTTATGAGAACATCGCACTTGTCGAAAATTCGATCAAGTTCAATTCAAGTCCTTTTGATAATCCGGATTCTATTTTCGGAGTCTACGACACAGTACTTGCTTTCGATCATTACAAGCATCAGATAATTTTAATAACAAACGTGAAGATTGAAGAGGAAACCGATCTTCAAGAAGCTTATGGCAAGGCTAAAAGAAAAATTTCAGAACTTAAGAACGAATTGAAAAAGCCGGTTGATTATTCGTCCGATTTCAAGCTTACAGGAGATGTAAAAGAAGAATTCGATCCGAAGGATTTCCATTCTCAAGTAGAGGCGGGAAAAATAAACATCGTTGAGGGCGATATCTTCCAGATTGTTTTATCAAAAAGATTTTCCTCGGGCTTCAGCGGCGATCTTCTAAACGTTTACAGAGCGTTGAGGATAATCAATCCTTCGCCTTATATGTACTTCCTCGAATTCGAAAACGGATTCAGAATAATAGGCACCTCACCCGAAGATCTTGTAAAAGTAAAGGAAAGAAAAGTTCAGGTGCTTCCTATTGCCGGCACACGCAGGCGCGGCAGAACTGTTAATGAAGACGCCGAACTCGAAGTTGATTTAGTGAACGATCCGAAAGAACGCGCGGAGCATACAATGCTTGTTGATTTAGGCCGCAACGATCTAGGAAGAGTCTGCAGCTACGGAAGCGTAAAAGTTACGGAAAGCATGAAGATACAAAGATATTCCCATGTAATGCACATGGTATCTAAAGTTGAAGGACAGCTTGCAGAGGACAAAGATTCAATCGACGCTCTAATGTCTTGCTTCCCGGCGGGTACTGTAACAGGCGCCCCTAAGATAAGAGCCATTCAGCTTATAGACGAATATGAAAAACATGCTAGAAACGTTTACGCCGGCGCGGTAGGATATTT
>JBJKTB010000365.1:0-7625 GCA_046703345.1 Ignavibacteriaceae bacterium | reverse complement strand
AGTAAGATTTATTGGATTTTTATAGATCTCACCCGGCGGGAGCGAAAACGGCTCTTCGGTTTCATTCGCAATTTCGGCGGGGAATTCCGTTTTGAAAATGAAATCGGAACCGCCGTTATTCACCTCGGTCTTCAGACCGGCTAAATTTTCGGCTTCAAAATAAACTTCATAATCCGAATTCTGTTCTACAAGATCGGCAGGAATAAATCCGTAGTGCAGATTAGTCACTGATTCGGTATTAGTGGAAAATCCGTCGAGCGTAACAAATTTAAACGTCGATGCGCCGGCTTGGCGGTAATAAATCCTGACAGTAGAGGCCTGGGTTGTATACACTGCCGCGAGCACTGTTGTACGGTTCCCGTAAAACGCAGGCCCAACGGTAACCAAATCGGCGACAGGCGGTTTCCTCATCACGTAAAAGTTTTCCCTCTCCTCCATCGCGTTCCCGGAGCTTACGTTCAGCACAAGTCTTAAACAGTATACCGTATCTTTATAAGAAGAGAGATTGAGGTTGTAAATATTTTTATCGACAAACTGGTATTGTCCGCCGCTTATCAGTGTCGTCCACGAATCAGGATTAAGCCCCGTTCCTACGTATAAGCTGTAGCTTCTAAAGTATGAGGACAGAATTGTTGCATATACCGGCAGCGAATCCGATGCCGTGGCATAATCCTGTTTCGGGCTGTCGAACTTGATGACCGAAGGTGCCAGCACGCTTACGGCACGGTAAATATTAAGTCTGCCCGCGCCGCTTTTCAAATCCCAGCCCGGGGCTTCAATATCGTCGGCAGTAGATTTAAGTATCTGCCTGACTTCGTCGTTAGTAAAATTTCCCAGTGAAAGGATCAATCCCGCAGCGGCTGAAACGAATGGCGCGGAAGCCGATGTGCCGGTTACCGAAGTGTAACCTCCGCCCAGTGCGGTTGTAAGAATATCGGTGCCCGGAGCGACCAGATCCAGCGTTGAGCCGTAATTCGAAAATTCGGAAACATAATCCTGAGATGTGGAATTTCCGACACAGATAACTTCCGAATAGCCGGACGGATAATGCGGCTGATCGTTTCCGGAGTTTCCCGAGCTGGCAACAAGTACAACGCCTTTGTTGTACGCGTATCTTATTACATCTCTAAGAACATAAGAAAACTTGCTGTCGCCGAAGCTCATGTTTATTACCTTTGCGCCCATCTTAACCGCATAAAGGATAGCTGCGGCAACGTCGTCTTCCTCCCCGTATCCTGAGGGATCGAACGCTCTGCAGTTGAGAAGCTTAACTTTGGGTGCGGCTCCGGCTATTCCTATAAAATTATTTGTTTCAGCAGCGATAATTCCGGCTATATCCGTACCATGGCCGTTCTCGTCCATCGGGTTGTTATCCCATCCCAGATAATCGCCGCCGGTGGTATCGAACGGAAATCCTTTTCTGTCTGTAAAATCCCAGCCCATGTAATCGTCGATAAATCCGTTGCCGTCGTCGTCAATTCCGTTTGAGCTTTTATCGCGCCCTTGGGAGTCTTTGCCGTTCTCTCCTGGATTTCTGTAAATCTGGTTTTTAAGATCCGGATGAAGATAATCGATACCGGTATCAATCACGCCTATAAGTATAGAATCTGCACCTTGAGTTATATTCCATGCTTTATACGCCTGAATTTTCTGAAGCGCCCACTGCTGCGCGGCCAGGCTGTCGTTCGGGGCAGAATCAATCTTGTAAATGTTTGAGGCTTGCACATATTGAATTGACGGATCGTTCTGTGCTAGCGTCATAAAGTTCTGCGCCGCCTGTGCGGTAGTAAAATCTATTTTTACAATTCTCGATAATTCGGGACCATCCTTCCCTAGATTATCTGCGAAGTAGCGCGCTTTGAAACTGGTTTTTTGAAGAGCTTTAACTGTTACTGAAGAAAAAAATTGTCCGGAGACGATCTTAGCGTCTATGGAAGATCTGGTTACGCTATCTTTGTATTTTATGAAGATAGTCGATTGCGAGTATGTCTGTGTGCCGTAAAGAAAAAAAATTAACAGAACTATAACGGCCTTAAAGCTCATAAATTTCCTTTTTGAAGCTCGTATCTACTTCTGTAGGATATTCCCCGGAAAAACAGGCGGTACAGAAATTATCAGGGTTAGCCTCGGATACCGCCTCCAGCATTTCATCTATGGTCAAATACTCCAGGCTGTCCACGCCGAGGACCCTCTCAATTTCTCTCACGTCGCCTTTCATCTGATGGGCTATCAGTTCATCCTTACTCGGGAAATCCATACCGTAATAACAGGGATGCATAATCGGAGAAGAAGATATTCTGAGATGAATGGCTTTAGGATTTGCCTCTTTAATAAGATTGACCAGCTGTCTTGAGGTTGTACCCCTTACTATCGAATCGTCGACCACAACGACAGTTCTACCCTCAAGCACGCCTTTTACAATGTTGAATTTTATCCTTACCCCGATCTTCCTTTTTTCCTGTCCCGGCTGAATAAAAGTACGTCCGATGTAGTGGCTTCGAATAAGACCTATCTCCAATTTCGATACTATACCTTGCTTCTCAAGTTCGGTCTGATAGCCGAGCGCTGTTGTGTTTGAGCTGTCGGGAACGCTGATAACAATAACCTTATCGCCGTCCTTATCATGCACCGGATATTTACGCGCCAGCGTCTTGCCTAATCTCCTTCTCATCTTATCAACGTTATGACCGAAAATAAAACTGTCGGGACGTGAAAAATATATATACTCGAATATACAGTGCTTCTGGGGAGCCGGCGATCCGCTATGGATTTTATACGATTTAATCTCCGAAAGCTGAGTTACGTCCTTATCGATTACAACTATTTCGCTAGGTTCAACTTCCCTTACAAACTTAGCCTGGTTAATGTCGAACGCGCAGGTTTCTGAGGCGACAATAAAAGATCCGTTCACTTTGCCTATTGAAAGCGGCCTGAATCCGTACCGGTCGCGCGCGGCTATTAATTTATCGTCTGTCAGAATCGTCAGCGAAAACGCGCCTTCAAGCTTTGAGTGCGCTTCCTTAATCTGTTCGATCTGATCGTTTAATTTGCTCCTAGCAATAAGATGAAGAATAACTTCCGTATCGCTGGTTGTCTGAAATATTGCCCCTTCATTTACAAGCTCATCGCGCAGCACTTTTGCGTTGGTCAAATTACCGTTATGAGCTACTGCCAGATTTCCTAATCTGTAATTAACCACGAAAGGCTGAATATTGTTGATTGAATCCGACGAACCGGTAGTTGAATATCTGTTGTGCCCGATAGCCGCGCTACCCAGCAGCTTGTTCTTGAATACCTTAGAATCAGCAAAGACTTCGGAAACCAGGCCTTCGCCTTTGTGTATGTTGAAGAAAGGCCTGCCGTCGTTCTTAAAGTCCCGTGTTACAATTCCGCTAGCTTCCTGCCCCCGGTGCTGAAGAGCGTGAAGTCCGTAATAAGTGTTAAGCGCCGCATCATCCGTTCCGAATATCCCGAATACCCCGCAATGACATTTTGGTTTGTCAGATATAAAATCCATTAAGTACCGAACCTTTGCTTATAATTAAACGATTTTCTTTGACTAAATTAAAGTACAAAAATAACAGGGAATACCTTAATAAAAAAGGTAAACTGCCACGAATGGTATATTAAATATCACAGGAACTGCATTTCTACATCGAATGCTCAATCCATTTAAAAACTTTTACCTCTACAACATTTCAATAATTTAATTTATCTTGTTCGTAAGTATTGAATGTCTGTTTATTTCTTATCCATACGGCCGCTGATTTCATTTATTAACAGGTATCTTATTTATTAATATAATCGGAATCTTATGGGTATCGCTACTGATATAGTAATTATTGTATTAGCAGGATTACTGGGAGGACTGATAGCTAAAATTTTAAAACAGCCGCTTCTGCTGGGTTACATAAT
The DNA here is from genome assembly GCA_046703345.1 of Ignavibacteriaceae bacterium. Taxonomy (GTDB): domain Bacteria; phylum Bacteroidota; class Ignavibacteria; order Ignavibacteriales; family Ignavibacteriaceae; genus FEN-1297. The sequence goes on along the minus strand of JBJKTB010000365.1, from coordinate 3,710 downwards.
TGCAGGCATTGTTATAGGCCCATTCACCGGCGGCATAACCGTACTCAATATTCATGACGTTGAAATGCTTGCTGAGATCGGCGTCGCTCTTATGCTGTTTGCTCTTGGCATAGAGTTTTCGCTAAAAGATCTGCGTCCCGTTAAGCTTATCTCTCTTGTCGGAACTCCTTTACAGATAATATTAACTATAGGTTTCGGATATCTTATCGGCTTATGGATGGGCTGGAACTGGGAAACTTCAATCTGGTTCGGCTCGCTCATATCACTTTCGAGCACTATGGTAACTGTTAAATCCCTTATGAGCCGGGGATGGATGGGAACCCTTTCAAGCCGTGTAATGATAGGTATGCTTATCGTACAGGATTTAGCTGTAGTTCCTATGATGATTATACTTCCTAAAATTCTAAACCCCGGAACCGGCATTTCGGAACTTGGTTTTGCTGTTTTAAAAGCCTCCGCATTCCTTCTTGTTATGATTCTACTGGGAACCCGCCTGATCCCAAAATTCTTAAGGTTCGTCACAACCGGAAACTCCAGGGAATTTTTTCTGCTAACCGTTACCGCTATCGCTTTGGGCGTTGGATATGTAACCTATCTTGTCGGCCTCTCATTCGCCTTCGGCGCTTTTATTGCCGGCATGGTGATAAGCGAATCCGATTACAGTCATCAGGCTCTTAGCGACATAATACCGCTTCGCGATATTTTCGGACTGCTGTTCTTCACCTCGGTCGGAATGCTTCTTGACCCCAAATTTCTTATAGACAATATTTTGACAATCGCCTCCATAATTGCTGCCGTAATTTTGTTTAAAGGAATTTTGTTCGGGGTAATATCCAAGCTCTTCAAATACGGCAACATAGTTCCTATCGCTGTCGGATTCGGATTATTCCAGGTAGGCGAATTTTCATTTGTGCTTGCAAGAATCGGGCTTAATACCGGATCGATAAACGAGTATCTTTTTTCTCTGATTCTAACGACAGCTGTCGTAACCATGTTTATTACTCCACTGGTATCCGGGCTGACTTCCTCTGTTTATTCGTTCAAGAAAAAATTTTCAAATGCTGAATTGCTGCAGACCAAATACATCACCGACGACATCCTGCATGATTATGTAATTATTGCCGGAGGCGGCCGAGTCGGTGAAAACATAGGAAAGCTTTTAAAGCGCTTGGAATTGAACTTCGTTATAGTGGAAAACGATACAAATAAAATTGAAAAATTAAAGGAGTCGGGCCTTTCGTTTATTTTCGGAGATGCTGAAAGCCAAACAGTGCTTGAAGCCTCCGGAATAGAGTCGGCAAAATTACTTCTTATTACTGTACCTTCAATTATCGTAACTGGCAACATTACTGGAATCGCCCGGCGTTTGAATCCCGGACTTCATATCACCGCAAGAGCGGTAAACCTGGAACACATAAGAATGCTTCATAATGCCGGAGTATATGAAGCAGTTCAGCCTGAGTTTGAGGCGGCGTTGGAACTTACCAGACAGGCGCTTCTTCACCTGAATATGCCTTCCAATACAGTACGAGAATTTACCGACTCTGTAAGAAAAGAACTTTATGCACCTCTTTGGGAATCAGCAGAGGATTTAATATCGTTTAAACGGCTGCTTGAATTCTCAAATTCGCTTGAACTGAATTGGGAGAAACTTGAACCGGGCTGCGTATTAATCGGCAGTTCTATTAAGCAGCTGGATCTGAGAAAAAGATCGGGAATTTCGGTTGTAGCCGTGATCCGCGGAAACGAATTATTCCCAAATCCGCAGCCGGAATTTGTCTTGGAAGAGAATGATATCGCCGGCGTACTCGGAACCGCCGATCAGCTCGGAAATTTCCGGCAGATGTTTCACTGCCGATAACCGGCCGCTTAAACATAAGCATAAAATTGCGAATCTAATTGATCGAAGCTGCGCAAATAAATTGTTCCGATTAGTAAGTCTTGTTTCCCGCACCGATCGGGCTTTATTAAATTAAACTTTTGTAATTTGATTGCGGTGCTGAGTCTTTTTAATTATTTTTTCTTCAACTAATAAGATTAGAATGCATCTAAACCGGAATATAGAATGAGACTATACGGTTCGCATAAAAACAGCCTTCCGCAGAAAATTACAATCCTTGTTCTCGAAAGCTTCATACTCGTATTAAGCTGCTCCCTTCTTCTCGGCAGCGGTTTTAAGTTTGTTAATAATACTTTCGGATTTAATATAAGTCCGGGTGATTTTACGGGCAGAATGATAATCTTTTTTTTTAATTGTGTAGTTTACATCAGAATGTGGATAACAATTACTTATCTTCTTAAAAGAAGCATTCCCTGGGAAGAAGCATTCAGTGTACCTTTTGCATTTGCTTTATACTATCTGGGCTTCGCCGCATTAGGATATTCAAGTGCTGAAGGATTAGATTTGATCGGTGCGTCGGGCATACTGCTCTTTCTCGCCGGATCGTTTCTTAATACTTTTTCCGAACTTCAAAGGAACAAATGGAAAAAGGCTCCGCGTAACAAGGGTAGGCTGTACACCGGCGGACTATTTCATTACTCCATGCATATAAATTATTTTGGCGATCTTTTATGGGTTGCCGGCTATGCTTTAGTTACACACAATATCTATTCGTGGATAATAGTTATTATGATCTTCTGCTTCTTCACGTTTTATAATATTCCAAAACTCGACAAATATCTCGCTGAAAAATACGGCGCGGATTTCAAGGAATTTTCAAGGTCTACAAAAAAGTTTATCCCGTTTATTTATTAGCGGTATTTTTATTCAGTTAAAAAGGCGTTGTCATGAAAAATACTAAATCGATTACAATACCTTATAAAAAAGGTTATCTAAAAGTCGGGGACGGCCACAAACTTTATTACGAATTCTGCGGCAGTAAGAGCGGCATACCCGTGCTCTTTCTGCACGGCGGACCCGGAAGCGGATTTGTCGACTCGCATAAAACTGTTTTCGATCCGTCTGTCTTTAATTTAATTTTATTCGATCAGAGAGGCGCCGGAAGAAGCAGGCCGTTCGCCAGTCTTAAAGATAACACAACTTCTAAGCTGATCGGCGATATAAATAAAGTACTCGATTTCGCGGGAATTGAGAAAGTTCTGCTCTTCGGCGGCTCGTGGGGCTCTACGCTTGCGCTTGCTTACGCTTTAAAGAATCCAGGGCGCGTTTTGGGATTACAGTTGAGGGGCATCTTTTTAGGAGATTCACAGAGCGCAGATTATTATCTCGGCGGAAAGATAGCCGTCCACGCTCCGGAAGAATGGGAAAGGTTCGTGTCGCAGGTTCCGGAAAACAAACGAGATAATATACCAGAGTATTACTTCAGAATGATGAAGTCAAAATTGCCTGCGGTGAGACGAAAGTTCTGCTACGAATGGGCCAGGTATGAAATGTCACTCATGAAATTGAAATTAACGCAGGACGAGATTGAAAAATCGCTTAAGGAATATTCTTATATGTCTTTATCTCCGCTTGAGGCTCATTATATAAGAAAAAACTGTTTTATGCCTGATAATTACTTAATAAATAACGCACACAAACTTGCCTGTTTCCCCGTGTCTATTATCCACGGCCGCTACGATCTTATTTGTCAGCCGAGAGACGCATACCGTCTTCATAAAGAAATAGATGGTTCCAGATTAAAAATAGTAACCGCCGGGCATTCGGCAAGCGAGCCGGAAATTCAAAAGGCGCAGCGCGCAGAATTAAA
>JBJKTB010000364.1:0-3108 GCA_046703345.1 Ignavibacteriaceae bacterium | reverse complement strand
GACTAATTCCGGCCGGATAATATTTTTTTCATAGAGTACAAAATTACTACTCTGATCCTTCCACCCTCTGAATATCCGCCCCGAGCGAACGCAGCTTTTCCTCTATCCTCTGGTAGCCTCTGTCGAGATGATAAACTCTTAATACTTCGGTGGTTCCTTCTGCGGCTAATCCGGCAAGCACAAGCGAAGCGCTGGCTCTGAGATCAGTGGACATCACCTTTGCTCCCTTAAGTTTTTTAACGCCCTTTATCACCGCACTGTTCTCATTAACTACAATGTTTGCTCCCAGTCTTACAAGTTCGGGAACATGCTTGAACCTGTCAAGATAAATAGAATCAGTCACCGTGCATGCTCCGTCCGAAAGACACATATACGCAGTCCATTGAGCCTGCATGTCTGTAGGAAATCCGGGGAATATAGCGGTTGTTACATTAGAAGGATTTATGCTATTATTTACTGCGTTAAGATGGACTAAGTTATCTTGAATAAATATATTACTGCCGCTGTCCTCAAGCTTGGATAGAACTGCCTCAAAGTACTTGGAAGGCATATTCGTCAGCGTGACTTCTCCGTTGGTTATTGCGCCGGCAATCAGTAGTGTTCCGGCTTCGATTCTGTCTGCTATTGTCTGAATATCTGCAGAGTTAAGTTGGTCAACTCCCTCAATCTCAAGTGAGGATGTTCCTATACCGCCGATGCGTGCTCCCATCAGCGTTAAGTATTCCGCTAAGTTGATTATTTCCGGTTCCATTGCCGCGTTATTTATTAATGTAGTTCCCTTTGCCAGACAGGCCGCCATCATAAGATTACCGGTGGCACCAACCGAAGAAACGTCGAAATTTATTCTGGCACCGTTCAGCCTCTTGGCTTTTGCGAGAATGTAACCTTCAATAAGCTCGATCTCTGCACCCATTTTCTTGAGTCCTTCTATGTGCAGATTTATCGGTCTCGGCCCCCATGCGCATCCGCCGGGAAGAGACACCTTCGCAGTTCCGTATCTGCTTAAAAGCGGCCCCAGCACGTATACCGAAGCCCTCATTTTTTTTACGTGTTCATAAGGCGCGTCCTGACTCGTAATATTCTCAGTGTTAAGCCGCATTATTCCGTCCTTAAAATCGGAACTGACGCCTAGATGATTGAGCAGCTTCATCATTGTGTAAACATCGTTAAGCTCAGGAGTATTGCGCAAAACCGAATTTCCGGAAGCTAATAGTGCGGCAGGCATTAATGCTAATGATGCGTTTTTCGCCCCGCTTACTTCTACTCTGCCGGATAGTTTTTTGCCGCCGTGAATTATAAATTTATCCAATTAAAACGCCGTTCCTTTCATGATCGTAGAATTGTTGACTGAATTAACATGTTTATCAAATTAAATATTAAGCTGTGGAAAATCAATTTGCTGAACTGCTCTCATTGAGTCAGTATTGTGCCGTTTTCTCCGACAATAAAAATTTTATCGGCAGGATTCTCGGTAATTCCCGATAGAGACGAATATCCCCCGCTTGAAGTCAGACGCCAATCCTTTCCCCCGTCGTTGCTGATAAGTATTTCTCCTTTATTGCTTAATATGATACCGTGATCTTTATCTGCGAATAAAACGGAAAATAAGCCGTTATACGTCGGCGATTTTATAATATCCCAATCTTTGCCGCCGTTGTCGGTTCTGGCAATTTGGCCGCCGCCTCCTACCGCTATTCCCTCGCTTCCGTTAAAAAAACATACATCCCTTAAATATTGATCACTTATCTTTTCGGATTCCGTCCAGCTGCCGCCGCCGTCTGTGGTTCTGAGAATAGTTCCGTTCCATCCGACTATAAGCCCGTTATCGTTGTCCTGAAATGAAATGCTGTAAAGAAGATTTCCGGTGGGAGAGGCAGCTTTGTCCCAAGTGATCCCGCCGTCCTCTGTTCTCAATATAACTCCGCCAGCACCGACAATAAATCCGGCGCTGTTATCCTTTAAAAAATATATTTTAAATAAGGACTCGCTTACTCCGGATTCAAGCTTAGTCCAGTTTCTTCCCGCATCCGTGGTCATCAATATTGTACCTTCCTGCCCGCTCATAAAACCCCTTCCGATGGGAAGAAATTTTACGCAGTACAAATCGATTGATGAAGAGTCGCTTATAACTGCCCAGTTGCTTCCGCCGTCTGTCGTCTTAAGTACCAATCCTTTAGCTCCGCAGGCAAAACCTACAGAATCATCGATAAACCCTATCGAGTTTAATGAGCCCTGCGTACCTGAATTAACTTTTTTCCAGGCTGACTTTAACATAAAAGATGGATTCGAACTGTAATTACTGGAAATACCCCCTGTTGTATCGCCGCTCTGCCAAAACTGAGATACTGTGTTATATACAAAATAAAACAGACCTGAAAAGACGGCTAAAAAAATTAATGACATTAAGTAAAACTTAATCTTGTTCCTAAATTCGGGACGGGAGGCAGTGTCCTTGCTCTGCTTAATTTTATTTATTCTTCTTCGGGATTTTACAGGCGCGGCTATTTCTTTCATCAAATTATCTACATCCGCTCCGAATTCTTCACAGCTTTTATAACGCTTTGATAAGACTTTACTAAGCGATCTGCTGATCAAGTTATCGGCACCGCCTGGAATATTTTTAACCAGCGTGGATACCTTAGGCGGATTTTTCTTCAGATGCGCTTCCATTATCTCGTATTCGCTGTTGAGATCGAAAGGATTTCTGCCGGTGAGCATCTCATAAAAAGTTATGCCTATCGAATAAATGTCGCTTTGGCTAGTAGGCTCCATCGCTCTTATCTGTTCGGGACTCATGTACAAAACTGTCCCGATCTTCATGCCTGTTTTTGTAATTCCCTTCGATTCATTAACCGATTTCGATATTCCGAAATCCATTATTTTTACTACGCCTTCGGAATTAATAATTATGTTCGACGGTTTAATGTCTCTATGAACAAATCCTTTCGCGTGCGCGTAGCCTGCTCCGGCTAGGACCTGCTTAATTATTTTAAGCGCCTCCGGCAATTCAATCCTTCCGCGTCTGGTAATCATATGCTCGAGAGTCTCGCCTTCAACATACTCCATCACTATGCCGAGCGTCCTTACATCTTCAGTTAGTCCGTATAC
>JBJKTB010000363.1:0-3200 GCA_046703345.1 Ignavibacteriaceae bacterium | reverse complement strand
CCCTTTTATGCCCGCCTCTATAAGAGATTCTTTTACCTCATCGAGTTTATGAGGCCTTATGATTGCTTCGATTTTCTTCATTTACGTTCCTTTGATTTGTTTATGGAATAGATGAATTAAGCAAAATCCTTTGTCGTTCCGAAGTAATTATTGAAATTGAGAGTAAATTACTAAACTAGTTAATAAATGTAGAGCGATATCTTAATTAATTAAGGTAAAATTAAATCCACACATTAATTATTAAGGAATTAATCTGAATTTGTCAAGGATTTTTTGGCATAAGGACGGATGGAATTCAATTTTATCACATTTTGAGGGTTTAAGCTTAAAATTTTTTCCCGATTCAACTCACAATCGGCAGGCTTAAACTTAATTTCCGGAATGCTTTTTTTGCTTTTATAACGCATAGAGTTTATATTTGACACTTAAAATTTATCATGAAATTACTTAAAAGCGGTTAATTTTGATTAAAGATTTAGGCGAATCGGTAGGAAAAGAGATTACTCTAAAAGGCTGGGTTTTCAACAAAAGATCCAGCGGAAAAGTAAAATTTTTAATCCTAAGAGACGGCTCCGGTCTTCTACAATGCGTTTATTTCAAGGGCAATGTTTCTGAAGAGGTCTTTGAAAACGCCGACAGAGCGGGCCAGGAATCTGCCGTTGAGGTTACCGGCAAAGTAAAAGCCGAGCCGAGAGCTCCGGGAGGATACGAACTTGACGCCACCGGACTTACAGTATTATCCGAATCACATGACTATCCTATCACTCCTAAAGAACACGGTATTGAATTTTTAATGGACAACCGCCATCTTTGGCTCCGTTCCAGCAGACAAACCGCCATTCTCAGGATTCGCCACAGGATAGTTAAAGCGATAAGAGACTTCTTCGATAACCGCGGCTTCACTCTTATGGATCCGCCTATTCTTACTCCAGCTGCCTGCGAAGGAACCTCAACTTTGTTCGAAACAGAATATTTCGATCTCGGAAAAGCATACTTAACTCAATCCGGACAGCTTTATGCGGAAGCCGGCGCGATGGCTCTCGGAAAAGTTTATACTTTCGGACCTGTGTTCAGAGCCGAAAAATCGAAGACAAGACGTCATCTTACCGAATTCTGGATGGTAGAACCGGAAGTTGCTTTCGCCGATCTGAACGACGACATGGATCTGGCGGAGGAATTTCTAGAGTATATTGTTCAAACCGTCATCACGGAAATGGAAGAGGAATTAAAAGTTCTCGAAAGAGATGTGACGATGCTTAAGAACGTGAAACGGCCTCTGCCGCGCATCTCCTACGACGAAGCGGTAGAAATTCTTAAAAAGAATAATATAGAGTTTGAGTACGGAAATGATCTCGGCGGAACTGATGAAACAATAATTTCCAATCAGTTCGATAGACCTGTGATGGTTCACCGTTATCCTGCAGAAGTAAAAGCATTCTACATGAAGCGCGATCCTCAAAACGATAAGTTTGCACTTGCCGTGGACGTGCTCGCTCCCGAAGGCTACGGCGAAATTATAGGCGGCAGCCAGAGGGAAGACGACTATAATGTTCTTCTTGAAAGGATTAAAGAACACAATCTTCCGCAGGAAGCGTTCGAGTGGTATCTGGATTTGAGAAGATTCGGTACTGTACCGCATTCGGGATTCGGGCTTGGACTGGAGAGAACGGTTGCATGGATTTGCGGTCTTGATCATGTTAGAGAAACCATTCCTTTCCCGAGAATGATTTACAGAAATACTCCCTGACGGCAGGGATTTGCTTAAATATTCTATTAAGTAACCAAAACCAGAAAATATAATGTCACTGGAAGTAGTATTATTCATAGTTTTCGGCGGTGTTTCCGCAGTATCTTCGGTGATGATGATTACCAGATCCAACTCTGTTATCAGCGCACTGTTTCTCATACTAAATTTTGCCGGGCTTGCCGGTTTGTATCTTCTGCTTAATGCCCAGTTCATCGCGGTTGCGCAGGTAATTGTTTATGCCGGCGCCATCATGGTGCTCTTCCTTTTCGTAATAATGCTGCTTCGCCCGGAAAAGGAAAAATTATTCGCATCTAATCCCGTCGTTAAAAAGTTTGCCTTTGTTATCGCGGCGCTGATTTTTGTTCAGATTGTTTACATGATATTTTTATCTCATCCTTCTTCCTCTCCGTCTGTTACCGTTGCGGCCAGCGTTAAAGCCGGTACAGTAGAACAGATAGGCAGGGAGCTTTATACTAATTACGTTCTGCCTTTTGAAGCTGCCGGATTTCTGTTACTGGCTGCTACGATAGGCGCATTGGTCTTAGCTAAAAAGAAATTTCATTAAAGATATGGCAGTACCACTCGAATATTATCTGATTTTAAGCGCATTCATGTTTGTTGTAGGCGTAGCCGGAGTTTTAACCCGCAGGAACGCCATAGTTGTCTTTATGTCGGTTGAGCTTATGCTTAACTCGGCAAACCTATCGCTTGTGGCGTTCTCGTCGTTCATGGGCAATTCGGTTGGGCAGCTTTTCGTTTTCTTTGTGATGACCGTGGCTGCGGCCGAAGCGGCAGTAGGCCTGGCAATCATAATCGCGCTATTCAGAAATAAGCAGACAGTCAATATTGACGAAGTCAATATACTTAAATGGTAATCTTATATTTAATAAGATTTGAAGTTTAATTCGGAATTTAAAGTTATATGACTCATCTAATTTATTTAACCGTCCTTCTTCCTCTGGCCGGATTTTTAATTAACGGCTTGTTCGGAAGCAAGATTAAAAACGAAAAGATAATCGGGATTATAGGAAGCGGCACAATAGGTCTTTCGTTCCTAATTGTTGCAGCGGCGTTCTTCCAGACACTCTCGCTTCCGGAAGACCATAGAACCACGATTGTAAATCTTTTCACTTGGCTGAACGCTGGCGGGCTTAACATAAGCGTTGCTTACCAGGTCGATCAGCTTTCGCTTGTAATGGCTTTAATTGTTACCGGCGACGGTTTCGTCATTCATGTTTATTCGATCGGCTACATGCACGGCGATAAAGCCTTCTGGAGATTTTTCGCTTATTTAAATCTCTTCATCTTCGCGATGATGAATCTTAACTTAAGCGATAACTTCGTGCTTCTCTTTTTAGGATGGGAAGGCGTAGGCCTCTGCTCTTATCTGCTTATCGGGTTCTGGTACGACAGGAAGTTCGAGAAAAGTACTACCAGCGACGCCGCAAAGAAA
>JBJKTB010000362.1:0-3072 GCA_046703345.1 Ignavibacteriaceae bacterium | reverse complement strand
TCCCGTCCCGCCGTTGCAGCCTTGTTCGCAGTTCAGGCAGTCTACTAATAACGGGGCTATACCTTTTTCAATATCTTTCTCTAGGTTAGAAAGATAATGATATATTGTGTTAGGCCCCTCTATTTTTCTGGCAACTTTTGTTATTGCGGGGAACTCCCTCTGAACCGTCCTTATTAATCCGCCTGGAGTGGAAAATAGAACTGCCCTTTCTGCCGGATCGTTGTCAAACTGTACCTTCGGGTACTGATTAAGTTCAATTTTTTTATCTTTTATGTAATCAATAAACTTTTTCATTGTTACGTTATAATCCCCTAGACCTACTTCCTCAAATTCTCTTTTTTTCGCGACACACGGCGAAACAATCAAAACTTTGTGATCTTTATATTCATGATAAAAATTCTTAATGAGTTTTATCGTGTGCATCATCGGACTGTCGGCGGGCGCTAGGTATTTTATCAGTTCAGGGTGAAATATTTCTATGAAAGTCACTAATGCTGGACACGGCTGCGCTATCACTGTCTTCGGGTTATTTTCTTTTATATACTCTAAATAACTTTTAACTGTAAGCTCGGCGCCGAAACTTACATCGAATAAGGCATTAACACCCATCGATTTAAGCCATCCGTTAAAATTTAAATATTGATCGGGAAACTCCGCCGCTACAGCCGGCGCAACTATTGCTACAATCTTTTCCTTTGCTGACACCGCTTGCAGAAATGCGTCAAAATCATCCTTTATGATCCTTGCGTTGTGCGTGCAGGCCTTTAAACACTCACCGCATCCGATGCACATATCCTCTCTGATTGTTACGTAATCGCCGCTGCCGTCATTGCAGAATTTTACGGGACATACCGCGATGCACCGGTGGCAGTTTACGCATTTATCTTTATCTACTTCTATTACTAAAGAGAGTTTCATTGTTCTTCCTGCTTTTTAATTTTGTTAATCGCACAAATATTATGATGTACTTATTTTCAAGTCTTTTGCTGATTTAAGATTATTTCAGTAAGTATCGCAAAATCTAAACCTCGTTATTGAAAATTAGAAATTAAATACCCCTGTGTTTTGTGTGCTGTTTGATTTGACATTCGGCTCTGTCGGTTCCGAAGTTGTTACCTGAGATCATACGCTCCGCATTCAGGTTCTTTGAATGACAGATAACTTTGATGATAATATTATTGATTTTATTATCGTGATTTTCTAATCCGAGTTTATAGTAACCTTATGATATTTAAGGCTTTGAATGATTTTTTTTATCATAAATCGATTTACGCGGGTCAATAATTAATATTTCAATTAATGTTACGCGTTTTATTTATTGCGGGGAAATTATCTCTGGTAAGTATCATAATCTGATGTAAGGAGAATAAATTTTAATCGAACTTCTATTAAAGAATGTTTGTAGTATTTTTAACAGGGGAAGCGATAATTAATTCAGCCGCTGTGCGACCGCTCTTTACCGCGCTTTCAATCGTCGAGGGAAGCCCTGTATCAGTCCAGTCGCCTGCAAGAAATAGATTATTAAATTTTGTTTTTGCGGCAGGACGTTTTTTAGAAGATTCTTTGGAGGGGATGAAAGTAGCGCGTTTTTCTTTTATCACAGTATATGATTCAATCTGACCTTTTTTTATGGGAAGGTATTTCTCGAGTTCGCCGGAAACCAAATCAAACAGTTCGCTTTTTTCTTTTTCGATAATCTCATTCGCGTCGCTTATTACCACGGTTATATAAGTGCCGTGACTAAAAACCCAGTGAACCGGCGAGTCTATGAATCCGTAAAATGTGTCATTCAAAAAATTTTCACTTAATCGAAGATGAACCGATAAAATTGATGAATGATCAAGCGAATAATCGGCCGGATTTATACCGGGTATAATTTTGGACGCCGTGTACCACGGAACAGCGCTTACTATATAATCAAAATCATCAATTGTTCTTATGTTGGTAATTATACGCTTTATAAAATTACCTTCGTTCTCCAGACTTAAAACCCGCTCGCCGGTGATCACACGCCCGTTCATCTTTTCTATAAACTTCAAAGAGCTTTGGCAATAGGTTTCGCTCAAGCCGTACTTCGGCAGAATTATAGTTGCCGCTTTATTGCCTCTTAAGAAGATCTGCCGCAGTATGTCAGCGAATACTCCAGCCGACGCTTTTCGTATATTGGTGTTCAGCGCGCCCACGGCAAGGACTTCCCAGAATGCTTTTCTTGTCGCCTCGTTCTGCCCTTCGCGGTCGAGCCATTCGAGTACAGTTAAACCGGCAAGTTTATTAATTGAAACGAACGGAAGCTTTAATAACAGACTTAAAATTTTTAGCCTATCGCCTGTGGAAATGGCTTTATAATTTGCCAGAGCCGAGATTAGATTTAAAGGGTACGGGAATGAACCTGCTTCAAGCGGAAAGAGATCAAAATTCTCTTTTAAAAAATTAACCTTTAATTTTTTTTGGATGACTAAATTGTCGAGTGCTGAGATGAGCTCTAAATATTTTAATGTTTCAAAATAGCAGCCCATCATAATATGCTGGCCGTTGTCGGCAATCGCGTTTATATTTTCATCTTTGAAGGAATAAGCGCGTCCGCCTAATTTGGGGGATGATTCAATCAGTTCGGTTTTTATTCCGGCGGCTGCAAGGTAGGCTGCTGAAGAGAGTCCGGCAAACCCTCCTCCTATAACTATGCATTTCTTCATCAATAAACTAAGCTGTACTTCGCCCACACTCCCAGCGAGATGCCGACTTTCTCGATCTTGGATACTTTGATGTTCCTGCTGTAAACGTCGTACTCGGCCTCCACTATCTTTTCAAGTATCTTGTGGTATATGTGCTGCATCGCTCTTGCCGCGAACATCGAATACTTATCGTCAAGATCAAGATCCTTTGTGGCCGTCTTAAAATATGCTTCGGCTCTGTCAACTTCATATTTCATGAGACCGGCAAAATTCTGATTGTAGGTCTGGCTGAAGATATCCGATTCCGAGTAGCCGAATTTTTTCATATCCTCCTGAGGAAGATAAATTCTTCCGTTCTCCGAATCGTTCTTAACGTCGCGCAGAATGTTTGTAAGCTCAA
>JBJKTB010000361.1:0-4823 GCA_046703345.1 Ignavibacteriaceae bacterium | reverse complement strand
TAGTGCAAAGATAATAGATAGATTCCAAAATGGATGTTTTGCCCTGTCCGTTTCCGCCAATTATAAAATTAAGCTTTTCGGAAAAATCAAGCGTCGTATCTTTATGGCTCCTAAAATTTTTTAACCGAATGGAAGTCAATATCATTTCAATTATTCAGACGAACAGGCATTAGAAGCATCATCAGGTCTTCATTTTCCTTAACTTCTGCCGGCTCTATAATACAAGCTTTTGTAGGGGAATGTAATTTAAATATTATATCTTCTTCCGCCAGGTGAGAAAGCACATCGTTAACATAACTGGTATTAAAACCGATATCCATGGGCTCTCCGCTATATTCGCAGAATACCGTTTCCTTTGCGTTTGAACCGTGATCTATATCTTCGGCCGATACTTCGAGTTTATCTTTGCTTATCGAGAACTTAACCTGTTTTGAATTGGAAGAAGAGAAAAGCATCATTCTTTTTATGGAAGAAAGAAGCGAGTCGGTCTTCACTTTCATTGCGTTTTCATTTACAAGCGGAATAACACTGTTATAAGCAGGATATTTTTCTCCTATAAGTCTGGATATGAATTCAAGGTCTCCGATGTTAACTGAAATATTAGTTTTGCTGAAATAAATGTTTACATCGTTGTCGCCGAGCTGCTTTGTAAGAACAGATATAGCTCTTTCCGGAATTATATACTGTTCGTCCTGATCTGATTTTAACTCTTTATTTACAAACTTCACAAGTCGGTGGCCGTCTGTTGTAACAAAGCGCAGGCCGTCTGTTGAAAATTCGAGAAGTGTTCCGGTCATCGCCGGTCTCATATCTTCCTTGCTCATGGCAAATGAAGTCTGATCGATAGCTCTCTTTAATTCGTTACCATTAATCGAAATTTCTTTTTCTTTTGATACTGCAGGTATGGCCGGAAAATCATCCGGAGAAGAATAACTAATATTATAAATACCCGTGTCAGTAGAAAGCTTAAGCTTTGAATTTGATTCAGTTTCGAAGTGAATCTGAGTCTCTCCAAGAGATCGGATAATATCGAAAAGAAGCCTTGCGGGAATAACCATTTTTATATTCTCATCGGCTGCAACGTTAATTGAGGATCTCAATGCGATTTCAAGATCTGTAGCGCAAACTGTCAGTGATCCGTCCTCAATATCAAACAGAAAGTTTTCCAAAATGGGCATCGGAGTACGCGCCGGTACAGCAGGAATTATCTTTGATAACAGTTTTTCTAAAACTTTGCTGTTTACTTTGAATTCCATTAAAATATTCTCCTTTTAAACGGCTAAATATAATAAATTTGCCTTCGAATCTCAATTAAAATAAACGGTATTACTGCTTAAAATCAAGCAGAAAATACCGTAAGAAAAATATAAAATGGAATTTATTCGGACAGTTGTTTTACGGACCTGTAGTGGTTGTAGTAGATGACTGGCTATCACTGTTTGACGAGGTTACATAAAGCGTATAAATTCCGCTGGTTAGTGTACTAGTATAAATAAATAGAACCTTAGTCCCGCCGCTTACAGTAACTTTTCCGCTGAAATTTCCTTGTGTACTCACGCTGGTTACTCCTGCAGGAACTGTATATATTGTTGCGTAGTCATATGTGCCTGCTGGTATATTCTTTACCTCGGAAGTTTTTCCGGCAGCTATATCTATTCTGCTCCCCCTGAAATTTACCGATAAGTCGCTGCCTGATAAATTCTGGAATGTAATACTATTATTTATGGAAGTGGAACACCCGGAAAATGTAATAACCGCGGTAAAAAAAACTGCGAACGATAACAACCACTTTTTCATAATATTCTTCCTTAATTTATTCGAGCAAATCAAATTGATCTCAATTACTCTTTTCAAAAATTAGGCGAAAAGATTTTAATAATCAACTTGTGAATAATCGCATCATAAACCGAGTTCACTTATTAACCCTATTATTATATTAATTAAGATATATTAATTAATATTAATTATAATAATAAGAGTGTTAATATGTTGATAACTGCCTTATAATTGGATTATCGAAAAATATTTAAATGTTTTTAGTCTGTTTAATGTTGATAACCTTAAACATAAAATAGACTTCTCAACAACATGTTTATATATTTGAGCTTATCAACATTAATAATGTGGTTTTTCAACATTTTTTCCACACCGATTAGCCGGTTGCATGTTTTAATTTTTTAAGGAAAATTACGACCAGAAGGGCCGCAATAATCGACGTAATTACCAGCAGAAGGAAAAACTGCCACAGCTCCCAGTTCTGATAGAACCTCCCGATAAAACCGGATAAATAATTTCCAACCGCGGTTGCTCCGAACCATCCGCCCATCATCAAACCCTTCATTTGAGGCGGCGCCACTTTAGAAACAAATGATAATCCCATCGGACTCAAATTTAATTCGGCAACAGTAAGCATAAAATACGTTGATATAAGCCAGTAAGGAGAAACTGTAACTGAAGATTTGGCTCCCGCCAGCGAATAAACACCCGGCAGACCTTGAGCTGCGATGATCATTATTACAAACGCCGTTCCGGTAAGAAGCATTCCTATTCCTATCTTAGCTGGTGAAGACGGTTCCTTTCCTCTTTTGTTCAAGTAGGAATAACTTCCGACTACCAGAGGAGTAAGCAGTACTATAAACATCGGATTGAAGGACTGAAATTGTTCCGGCGCAATTGTGTTTAGTGAAGGAAGACTAGTCATCTTATAAATTAAAACAGCTAAACCAGCGGCTGCAAATATACCGCCGATCGATTTTGTTTTTAAAGATGTCCTTTTATTTATAACCGCGGCAGCCCCTAAAAGAAAGGCAATAAGCGCATGTAGACTTACCACATCAAAGAAAATATAAGTTATGTTACTTACTGCCGAATGAGTGAAGTCTCTTGCGAATAATGATAATGCTGCGCCGTTCTGATGAAACGCCATCCAGAAAAATATAACTATTGCGAAAACCGTAAGAAGGGCAGTTACTCTTTCTTTCTGCTGTTCTTTTGATAGTACGAGATCTTTTTCAGTATTAATTTTTTCTTTAGATCTGTAATCGGCATCTATATAAATTTTTCTAAAAACGGTAAAGATGACTAATGAAACAACCATACCGGCGGCGGCAACACCGAAAGCCGCGTTGTATCCCTGAGCGAGGGAAGCGTTATAATTTTCCATAAAGAATCTTCTAATTCCTGCGGCGGCCATGGGCGCGTAAAAAGCACCTATGTTTATTCCCATATAAAAAATATTGTATCCGGCATCCTTAAGTGAACTTTGAGAGTGAGCGTAAAGATTTCCTACAAGAACCGATATATTTGCTTTAAAAAGTCCGTTGCCTGCAGCTATAACCACAAGCGCCGTAAATACTTGTGCCGGGGCGCTGGTAGGTATTGCCAGCAGCGCGTAGCCAACGCCCATAATAACGGCGCCGAACATTATAGTTTTTCCGTATCCCAAAACGTTATCAGCTATCCATCCTCCCGCAATAGGCGTAAAATAAACCGCCGCTAAAAATATTCCGTAAACATTCGTTACAGTTGCGGCATCCCAGCCGAAATTCTCGCCCAAATAATAAACAAATACGGAAAGCATTGTATAGAAACCGAAACGTTCCCACATCTCGGTGAAAAAAAGTACGAATAGTCCTCTAGGATGTCCTTTGAACATAGTTCCTCCGAATGATTAAACATACTCGATACAAATAATAGGATTGAATTCTATCTTAAATAATTTCGTTTATGCGAACTGAAAACTAAAAATTCCCCGCTTATTTGAGACTTCTGTAGATTGTCTCATTTGCTTTTAAAAACTATGAAGAATTTTTAATAATAACCATTAGTTTTTGAAATAAATAGAAGATAAAATATTTGAGAAGATTGATTGCGCATGTTAACTATTAAGGGCGGGGTCAATAGTTGTCTCTATAAAACTATTTTTATGGTTTAATAATTTTCAGGCTGTTTATTTAAACATTTATATTTTCGTTTTAATAATTTTAAAATAATATTTAAACTCAATTTTTAATCCGCCGCATTATTCTTAAAAATTATGAGCAAAACAGAAAGCGATTACGGAATTGACTCACCGGGAGTAATTAAAGCATTAATTTCTGCCGGGCTTCTCTTGATACTTGCCGGTAATTTTTTTAATAATATTACTGTTCTGTTTTTTACTTTCGGAAAATCTTTCGTTCTTCTTTTAGGATATTTTCTTGTAGCCGATGGAGCGCTAAGGTATTTTTACTCAAAAATAGGTAAATACCGGCACAGAGTTCGTATGCTTAAGATGATTGAATGGAACGGTTATGAGAACGTGTTGGATGTTGGCACTGGGCGGGGACTTATTTTGATCGGAGCGGCAAAAAAACTTTCTGGCGGCAGATCGGTAGGCATAGACATTTGGAATAAAGAAACACTTTCCAACAACGCCCCGGAAAATACTATGCTAAATGCCGAAGCCGAAGGGGTTTTGGATAAAATAGAATTATTCAGCCAGGACGTCAGAAAAATTAATTTTCCTGACAATTATTTCGATGTTATTTTTAGCAACAGATGCCTTCATAATATTCACGAAATATCAGGCAAGAAAAAAGCGTGCGACGAGATATATCGGGTGCTGAAACCAGGAGGCACAGCGGTTATTTCAGACTATAAAAAAATAAAAGTATACAAAAAAATTTTTAAGGCAAAAGGGGCTAAAATTAAAAAGTATGGCCCATATATATTTACTACGTTACCTGCATCGAAAATATTAAAGATTACAAAGCCCATTTAAGTTGGATCTAAATTACACAACGTAAAATAAGGCCAATAAATGGAACAGGTAATAGTAAAAT
>JBJKTB010000360.1:0-3340 GCA_046703345.1 Ignavibacteriaceae bacterium | reverse complement strand
CGTTACGCCTTTGAATATTTTCGAATCGTCGGTTATTCTTAAAACCGCTTTGCCGTACTCTCTGTCCTTTGCCGGTTCCACCCCGCCGCTGAACGCTCTGCATATAAGCTGAAGACCGTAGCATATGCCCAGAACAGGTATGCCGAGCTTCAGAATTTCATTATTGATGTTCGGCGCGCCTTCGTCGTAAACGCTCATCGGTCCTCCGGACAGTATTATACCCACCGGAGCGATCTTCTTGACTTCTTCTAATGTAATTGTATGAGGATGAATTTCGGAATATACGTTGGCCTCCCTAATGCGTCTAGTTATCAATTGAGTATACTGCGATCCGAAGTCAATAATTAATATATTTTCTCTCTGTTCCATCTTAATGAATACAAACTCCTTTGCAAACGTTTGGTTTAAAACAAAGACAAAATCCCGGCAATGGAATTTTGTCGTTAATTATCCGAGAACCATAATTTGATCTGCTCCTTAAATCCTAATCAAAAAACATAACCGCGTATCATTTAAGCGCTAAACTTTTATTAACAGCGTTACAAAAATACGGCCGCTCCCCGATAACTTAAAGGTCTTAATTTAGGGAAATTAGTTCCTACTGTCCGACCTGCTGTTTATAAGCCTCAACGTCCAGCAGATTATCCAGTTCGCCCGGAGAAGTTATTTCTATTTTGATCATCCATCCTGCGCCGTAGGGATCGCTGTTTACCGTCTCGGGAGAATCCGCTAGCGCTTTATTAAGCTCGATTACCTTGCCCGAACAGGGCGCGTACAGATCGCTTACCGTTTTTACGGCTTCAATGGTTCCGAATGTTTCGCCGTTTTTTATTTCGGAAAGATTAGGATCGATATCTACAAAAACCACATCGCCTAATTCCCCTTGCGCATAGTCGGTTACTCCGATGGTACCGATATTTCCTTCAACGGATATCCATTCGTGTTCTTTTGTATATTTTATTTTTTCCGGGAAGTTCATTTTAACCTCGGTGATTATATATTAGTTGGAATATAATTTTGGGTCCGGCATAATCCATTTTGTAGTTAACTTTTGTTTATCTGCCGAACCGGATGAAATTTTATTTAAAGACAAAATGCTCGAGGAAACCGGTATCGAAATTACCGCTTAAAAATCTTTCGTCTTGAAGAACTTTCAAGTGGAAGGGTATAGTTGTCTTTATGCCTTCCACCACAAATTCTTCAAGCGCTCTTCTTCCTCTCGCTATCGCATGTTCCCTGTTCTGTCCCCACACAATCAGCTTAGCGATAAGCGAATCATAATAGGGCGGAATAGAGTAAGAATTATAGATATGCGAATCTACGCGCACGCCGTAACCTCCGGGGAAATGCACCGACTGTATTTTGCCGGGCGACGGCCTGAAGCCGAATTCCGGATCCTCGGCATTTATTCTAAACTCTATACTATGGCCGTTTGGTTTCTGCGGAAGCGTCTCAATTTTCTCACCGGCCGCAACGAGAATCTGCTGCCTTATGAGATCTGCGCCGTAAACCCATTCGGTAACGGGATGCTCAACCTGAATACGCGTGTTCATTTCCATGAAATAGAAATTCTTGTGCTTATCAAGAAGAAACTCAATTGTACCGGCGCCCTCGTATTTTACCGCTTTTACGCCTAGCAAGGCAGTTTCGCCCATCTTCTCCCTCAGCTGCTGGTCTATAGCGGGCGAAGGGGATTCTTCGATAAGCTTCTGATGGCGCCGCTGAACCGAACAGTCCCTCTCTCCGTAGTGGTATCCGTTGCCGAACATATCTCCCATAACCTGAATCTCTACATGACGGGGATTCTCAAGGTACTTCTCTAAATAGACGTCAGCATTTCCGAAACCTGCTTCCGCCTCAACTCTTGCGGTCTGAAAGGCGTTGTCAAAATCTTTTTTCTCCCAGACAATACGCATTCCCTTTCCGCCGCCGCCGGCAGATGCTTTTATTATGACTGGGTATCCTATCTCTTCGGCAATGCGCTTTCCTTCTGCCGCATCGTTTATTATTCCGTCGCTCCCGGGTATTACCGGCACTCCGTTGCGCTTCATGGTATCTTTGGCGTAAGCTTTATCGCCCATCGCGCTTATCATCTGAGGCGACGGCCCAATAAATTTTATTCCCGATTCTGTGCAAATCTCGGAGAAGCTGGCGTTCTCCGCCAAGAATCCGTAACCGGGATGAATTGCGTCCGCACCGGTTATCTGCGCTGCGGAAATTATAAGCGGTATTTTAAGGTAGCTTTCCTTACTGAAGGCAGGACCGATGCAGACCGCTTCATCGGCAAACGTAACGTGAAGCGAATCCTTGTCCGCTTCCGAGTAAACGGCAACGGTTTTAATTCCCAGTTCTTTGCAGGTTCTTATTATCCTTAAAGCTATTTCGCCGCGGTTGGCGATCAGTATCTTATTAAACAATATTCCCTCAATCGCTTAGATGTGGATCAGCTCTTCTGGACTAAAAATAGAGGCTGAT
The DNA here is from genome assembly GCA_046703345.1 of Ignavibacteriaceae bacterium. Classification (GTDB taxonomy): domain Bacteria; phylum Bacteroidota; class Ignavibacteria; order Ignavibacteriales; family Ignavibacteriaceae; genus FEN-1297. The sequence goes on along the minus strand of JBJKTB010000360.1, from coordinate 865 downwards.
TATACTCCACCGGTTTGCCGTTATCGACTAATATCTTTACAACTTTTCCGCTGACATCGGATTCAATTTCATTCATCAGTTTCATTGCTTCTACAATGCAGAGAACGCTTCCCTGCGAAATTGTATCGCCAACCTGTATGTAAGGATCAGCGTCGGGAGCCGGTGATCTGTAAAACGTCCCGACAATTGGAGATTTGATTTCATGAAGATTTGACTGCTGTTCAGGCTGAGGAGCGGTTTTGTCGTCTTCAGACGTACGGGCGGCCTGCTGCTCCGGTTGGGCCGTTTGCCCTAAAATTATCTGAGGCTGCTCGAATGATCTTGCTGCTCTGATTTTTTTCGCGACCTTTACTCGCAGCCCGTTCTCTTCTACTTCAAGGTCCGTAATTTCGCTTGTGTCAACTATCTTGACAAGCTTCTTAATTAAATTTAAATCCATTTAATTCGTCCTGATTTTTTAAGATTTTACTCTCTCCACGTATCCTCCGGTTCTTGTATCAACCCTCAATACGTCGCCAATTTCTATGAATAAAGGAACATTAATGGATGCGCCTGTCTCAAGCTTTGCCGGTTTGTTTGCTCCGGTAGCCGTATCGCCTCTGAAGCCCGGTTCCGTATCCGTAACTTTTAAGTTGACGAATATTGGTATCTCAACATTTATAATTTCCGATCCGTTAAAAAGAATTTCTACTTCTTCGCTTTCTTTTAAATACGATACTCCGTCGCCGAAATATTCTGCGGGAACGTTGATCTGTTCGTATGTATCGTTGTCCATGCATACAAGAAAATCCGAATCGCGGTAGAGGTATTGATATTTTCTTCTTTCAACACGCACAACTTCAACTCCCTCGCCGGCTCTGAAAGT
>JBJKTB010000359.1:0-3594 GCA_046703345.1 Ignavibacteriaceae bacterium | reverse complement strand
GGCATTATCCGCGGTCTGCGTGCCGTAAGCGATTTTGAATATGAATTCCAGATGGCGCTAATGAACCGTAAATTAGCGGGGGATATTACGACCGTATTTTTAATGCCGCACGAAAAATACACGTATCTAAACTCTTCGCTGATACGTAATCTGGCTAGTCTCAAGAGCGACGTTAGCGATTTTGTACCGAATGTAGTCCTTGAAGCTCTGAAGAAAAAATTCAGGTAATTTCACATCATTGATTCTTGAAGTTATATCAGCAAATTCGGCCGTCTATAAAAACTTTACTCTATTTACCTATTAAATCCTTAAGTTGGATTATAACCGGAAGATTAGTTTGAACAATTATCGAGAATCGTTATCTATTCAAGCTTTTAAATAAATTTATTTGAATTTATCTGGTCTATACTGAAAAATGAATACCAACACCTATAACGAAACAAGCGAACCCAGAATTGCCAGAACTATCATTGATGACATCCGGCGCGGTGATTTCAGACAGAACGTAAAGCGGGATTACCGGGAACTTAAAGAATTTTTCATAGACGAAGTTAGACGCGACCGGCTTAAAGAAATGGGAATCTTTAAGCGTTGGTTCTACATGTCAATATGGCTTTTAAAAAGTCTTTTCTTAAAACTTACTCCGGCTAGCCGCATACTGCTTGTATTCAGCGTTGTCCTGTTATTTTCCTACTCAAATACCGGCAACGGCAACGCGAACGTGCAGTTTTTAGGCAACGGGATTTTAGGTTACACGCTTCTGCTCTTCATACTTATGCTTGAGCTGAAAGACAAGCTGCTTGCAAAGGACGAGCTTGAAGACGGCCGTTCGGTTCAGATTGCGCTTATGCCCGAAAGTAATCCGTCTGTTCCCGGCTGGTCAGTATGGCTTTTTTCCCGCCCAGCCAATGATGTGGGCGGAGATATGGTAGACCACATTCAAATAAGCGAAGAGAAACACGGAATTGCACTCGGTGACGTTGCCGGCAAAGGCCTGCGCGCCGCTTTGCTGATGGCTAAACTTCAATCCACTCTACGGTCGCTAGTAACGGATTACCATTCAATGTCGGAGCTCGGCGAAAAAATAAACCGGATCTTCTGCAGGGACAGCCTTCCCAACATTTTCGCTTCGCTGATTTATATGCGGCTTGACGCTCATTCCGATAGAATTAATATACTTAACGCCGGGCATATGCCCCCGTTCATCATACGCGGTAAAAACCTGGAAGAGATGTCAAAAAGCTCGCCGGCAATCGGTTTGATGCCGAATGCCGTTTATACTGAACAGTCGGTAACATTAAAAAAAGGCGATATATTAGTGGCTTATTCAGACGGAGTGACTGAGGCAAAAAATGAGTTCGGAGAATTCTTCGGCGATCAGCGGCTTAGAGTACTGCTTCAGGGAATGGGACACCTTGATAGTAAAGAAGCCGGTAAAAAACTTCTTGATTCGGTTGAATATTTCGTCGGCGAAGAAAGATATACGGACGACCTTTCTCTCGTCATAATAAAAAAGACTTGATAAGCGGCCGGCATATCCGGTAAGCTGATTCCCTGCCTTTAATTATCATTATCGTATTATTACATTTCCTCATTTTGTAAATGCTCAGTCCATTTTTATTCCTCTTTGTATATTAAACCAGTTTGATAAAACGATTGTCTATATTACGGTTAACATTTGAACAAAGCGTGAAAATTTTTTCTTTTATAAAATCAGCCGTAAAATACTTAGCAGTTGTATTCATCTTTATAGCAGCAGTTATTTTTGCCGGCTGCGGTAGCGTAAAACAAATTAGCGGCGTGTGGAACAACGGCAGTATAAAGATTGACGGAAGCCAGCTGGACTGGCATAACAAGCTTAATTATTTTACCGATCCCCCGATAGCCTTGGGCGTTGCCGATGACGGAAATTTTCTATACGTCTGTTTTACCACCGGAAACCGCGCCGCCGTGCTGCAGATTTTGAGATCTGGATTTACCGTAGGGATTGAACCGGAAGATAATGAGAAGAACTATATCGCCGTTCAGTATCCGCTGGAAAGAGGAAGACTTGCGGATAATGAGATGCCGGCCGGTGAGGGATATTCAGGTAGAAACTCCCCGCGTCAGGTACTTGATCGTTTGCTGAGAAATCAGAATGAATTTCTTATCATGAATAAGGAAAATTTTCCGCTCGCGGCCTACCATTTAAATAATAATATCGGGATCGAAATAAAAATCGGTATCAAGATGGAGCAATTTGTTTATGAACTAAAGATCCCGATGCAAAAGGACTCAGCATTTCTCTTCGCTCTGGAAATTAAGCCCGGCGATAAAATAATTGTCGACTTAAAGACCGGCGATACACATTACGCGAGCAGACCGGGCTTCAGCGGTATGTTCGGCGGAGGCGGAGAGTTTCAACGCCCTGATGGCAGAGAAAGAAGCGGTTCTTTCGCGGGAAAGACGGAACCTCTCGACTTCAAGGCGGAAGTTACTCTGGCAGGACCGAATACAATACTTAAATAGAAATAATAATCTCCAGTAATTTAGTAAACAATAAAAAATACACTTGGATAGTTTTTAATAGTATACCAAATCAAACCGAATATTGGATTCTTGGAATATTGTAAGAAAAAAAAAATGCAACCGAATGCAGGTTTTTATCATGCGGCTTGATAAAAGTATTTTATATAAAAATTTATAATTTATAAACTTATCTCAAAAGTGCTTGCCGTCAGAACTTGACCTTCGTGAGTTTATCTTCTCTTTTTTTTCTTTATCTTTAAGCGCTTTACTTGAACTAAGTATATCAATTTCAGCGGATTCTGCACGGGCTTTTTAGTCCGTTTACAAAACGCATAACTTTAAAATGGGCTAATCCGTTTCTTAAAGAAGCAACAAGGAGATATTATGAAATGTCTGAAGGTTATTTTAGGAATCATCGTTATAGGAATTGTCGGCGGAATTATTTTTATTTATTCCGGTGTTTACAACGTAACCGCTATGGAGCCGCATATCGGTATTGTTAAATGGGTATTAAGCACTACCTCCGATAATTCGGTGAGTCATCATGCGAAAGATATTATTAACGTTCCCAATCTCAACGACACTGCACTCGTAAAAATAGGTTTCATGCATTACAGGGAAATGTGCGCCGGCTGCCATGGAGCCCCGGGACAAGATAGATCGGAGATGGGAAAAGGTCTTTATCCCAAAGCTCCGAACCTTGCTCATTCAGCTAAAGAAATGTCACCTAAGGAATTATTCTGGGTAACAAAATACGGCATTAAAGATACTGGAATGCCGGCCTGGGGCGTAACACATCCCGACAATAAAATCTGGGCCATAGTAGCATTCATGAAAAAACTTCCAGACATGTCTCCCCAAACATACAAACAGATGAATTTTGCCGCAGGCCAGAATAGCGACGGAGATTAATAAATATAATCTCGAATGATTTAACTTACTCAATAAAGCCGGATTAATTTCCGGCTTTTTATTTGCCTCGACGAAAGGATATATAAACCGAATCATAAAACGTAAACAAGGTTATGTTTTTATTCATAATATTAAATCATAACTTTACGATATTTTAGTTGTAGTCTATTAATA
>JBJKTB010000358.1:0-8093 GCA_046703345.1 Ignavibacteriaceae bacterium | reverse complement strand
CCTTTCTTCTCCGCATCCTCTATCATAGAAAGAGCAATCCTATCCTTAATACTTCCGCCGGGATTAGATTTTTCAAGCTTAACCCAGACTTCATTCTCACCGCCGAAAAGCCGGTTTATTTTAACATGGGGCGTATTACCTATAGTCCCGAGAATATTATCGTAATTCATTTTAGTGCCTCTTTATTTTTTGTTAGCGATAATTAAAATCCGCTTTTAATTAACATTTAGGAAATAAAAAACCCTTCACAAAGGAAGGGCTTTAATTAAAAAATCGTTTGAGAATATATTAAAGTACAACCTTCCGCAGCAGAGGGGACAAATTACAACAGCAACACGCTGTGCGGGGCAGAAGGTTAATATTTAAATTGCAGTTACTCATATTCTTAGACCAAAAGTAACATATAGCGAATAGTATGTCAAGTGACGCAGATTACTGCGGTACATTTTAAATTTAGATTCTCAGAATACAGAAAACTGATTACACGGATTAAACCGAATTGCACGGATAAAAATGATCAGATTACGAAATCTATCGTGTCGAAATAATTTTCATGGGATTTTACTTTTACTTCTATTTTGCTATATACCACGGAATTCGGCGGAATGCTCTGGGTAACCCACGCGTTGCCCCCGATAATGCTGTTTTTGCCGATAACCGTATCACCTCCGAGTATGACAGCCTGCGAATAGATTATAACATCATCATCTATTGTAGGATGGCGTTTTTTATCGGTCATCGATTTGTCGACACTTAGAGCGCCAAGAGTAACGCCCTGATATATCTTAACATTTTTACCGATGACGGTAGTCTCGCCTATCACTATTCCTGTTCCGTGGTCTATAAAGAAAGGCGAGCCGATTTCGGCGCCGGGATGAATATCTATTCCGGTTATCTGGTGAGCATGCTCTGTAAGTATGCGCGGAATAATGCTGATATCAAGCTTATACAATTCATGCGCGAGTCTGTATATAAGGATCGCCATAAATCCCGGGTAAGCGAGAATAACTTCGTCAATATTCTCGGCGGCGGGATCGCCCTTATAGATGGCGTCGGCATCTTCCCAGAGCATATCGTGAAGTGAAGGAATCGAGTTTACAAACGCGGCAGCCTTTTCTTCAATATTATCGATTGAGTTGCCGTTAATCTTCTTAAGCAGAGAGATTAAATTCCTTTCAAGAAGCTGAAGTTTGGCGAGGACATCTGCATTTGAATAATATACCTTGTTTGAGAAATGCGGAAATAAAAAATCAATAAGCTCATTCAACAGTTCAATTGATTCTGTTTTAAGCATAGCGTTGCATGAGTGAAGAGCTCTTTTATTAAGAATATTTTCCGCAAAATGATTCAGCGGCTGATCTTCTTTTAACTTTGATGTCATTTAAATACTTTCTTTTTATAAAACATTATGGGGTAAAAACCCGCCTGAACGAATACCGAAATGTATTAAATGTTTTCAATAATATGTACTCCGGCTGAAAGCTTTACGAACCGAAGCACATGAATCGGCAAAGCTTAAATTAGAAATTACTCAGGTAAATGATGTATTCCAGTTCCCGTGAAAAATATTTTACGGTGCTCCCGATTTGTGCAAGGTTGCTTAAGGAGTCGTTATTAACGTTTTCAAACAACAGAAGTATTTTAATGCTTTTTTAAAAATGTTCCGTTCTGAAGTTCTTTAAATGCCGTTTGTAATTGCTCTTGAGTGTTCATTACTATCGGTCCGTACCAGGCAACAGGCTCTTTTAAAGGGCGGCCTGAAATAAGGAGAAAGCGAATTCCTTCGCTGCCTGCCTGCACAGTAACCTCATCGCCGCTGTCGAATATTATAAGCGAGCGGTTATCCGCTTCAACAGGCGGAGCGGTATCCAGCCAGCCAACGCTCTCGGTCGGTACCGCCAAAGGGCCGGAAGCGTTGCAGAACTTTCCCGAGCCGGAAAAAATATAAGCAAAGGCATTATTTCTGGTATCTATCGGAAGAGTTTTCTTTTTTCCTGCAGGGACCGAGACATCAATATAAACCGGGTCGGCGGCGATGCCCTCGACGGGGCCCCGTTTCCCCCAGAAGCTGCCGCAGACAATTCTGGCTTTGGTGCCGTCGTCGTCAATAACTTCGGGGACATCGTTAGATTTTATTTCCTGATATCGCGGGGATGTCATTTTAAGCGAGGCAGGAAGGTTAGCCCACAGCTGGAAGCCGTGCATTCTACCTTCCGGGTCGCCTTTAGGCATTTCCTGATGGATAATGCCGCTGCCGGCCGTCATCCACTGAATATCGCCGGATGAGATTACTCCGTTATTACCCATACTGTCGCCGTGCTCAACGCTGCCGGCAAGGACATAAGTTATAGTTTCTATTCCTCTGTGAGGATGCCAGGGGAAACCGGCAATATAATCTTCAGGACGTTCGTTCCTGAAATCATCAAGAAGAAGGAAAGGATCTACCTCAGAGGGATCACCGAATCCGATTGCGCGGCTTAAGTGAACTCCAGCGCCTTCCATTGTAGGCTGTGCTTTTAAAATCTTTTTAACAGGACGAATAGACATAGTTACCTCCTCATTTTATCCGCTCTATATAATATCTAAAATTGCGCTTAGAAGATGTGATTTAAGTTGACGTTAATACTTGTGGGCAAGAATTAGAGAGAATTTTAAATGTTGTTCAGTATTAAGAAATATTATTTCCTGTCGAGAAAATCGAGAAGCGCGTTAATAAATGTAAGAGGATGGGGAGGGCATCCCGGAATAAATAAATCAACTTGTACATCGCTAATAAATTTTCTTTCAAGTTCAGATGAAGAAGCAAACAAGCCGCCGCTTACGGCACAGGCGCCTACTGCAATTACTATTTTGGGAGAGCTGACGCTTTCATAAGCGTCATGCAGAGCGTTCGACATGTTCTTAGTAATCGGCCCTGTAATTACAATTCCGTCTGCGTGCCGTGGAGAAGCAACGAAATCTATACCGAAGCGTCCCAAATCAAAATTAACATTGGAGGAAGCAGCCAGCTCGGTCTCACATCCGCTGCATCCGCCGGCCGATACCTGCCTGAGTTTTAATGAAGAACCGAAAATCTTTTTTATAAATTTTTTTACTTCTACAGCTGAGGCCGAATAATCATCATGTGAAATCCCTGAAGTTAAAACAAGCCGTTCTCTTGAAGTTGAGCCGAGCCGGTGTTCGGGAGTAAATTTGACCGCACCTGAGGGACATGCTTTCTCGCATTCGCCGCAAAAGATGCATTTACCGAGATCAAGCTTGAGAGGATTTAATGATACGGCTTCGGACGGGCACACGGTTTTGCAAATATCGCAGCCGTCCGCGCATCCTGCTTCATCAAGGAGAGGAAAGCCTCTTAAAGTATCAATAACCGAAGCTTTTCGTATATCGGGAATAGCCTGGAAGCCGTGCCGTATTCTCAGTTTTATTAGGTCAAACATTTCATCCTTCTCAATTATTATAGATCGAATCCGCAGTAAGACAGATTGAAGCTCTTATTGCACAGCGGGAAATCGGATATTCCGTTATCCCTTACGGCGAGAGCCAGAGCCAGCCAATTATTAAAAGACGGATCCTTAATTTTATATCTTTTTATTTTCCCGAGATCGTCGGTAATTACGGCATGAGCAATCTCGCCGCGCCAGCCTTCAGCGAGGGAAACAATCAGCGTATCGGGCGCTATTTCTTTTAACGGCGTATTAATTATTCCATTTCCAGCCGTAGAAAGCTGCTCTTTTATTATCCTTATCGATTGGGTAATTTCTACATATCTTATATAAGCCCTAGCGAATACATCGCCCGAGTTAAGAGTTAACTTATGCACCGGAAATAACACGAACCCTCCGTACGGATGATCCGTACGCACATCCAAGGCAACACCGCTTGCTCTGGCGGCCGGCCCAACCATGTTTATTTCTGCCGAAGTATCTTTATTTACTATTCCTGTCTTTTCAAATCGCGCGAGGACCGAAGAAGAAGAAAACAAGACGCCGGAAGCAAGTTCAACTGTATTCTCGAGATCATCAATCATCTTTAAGAGCTTAATCGAAATATCGTTTGATATATCGAAATTCACTCCTCCAATGGTGATCAATCCTCTACCGAACCGGCTTCCGCAAATCAGCATTGTGGTATTTATGACTTTTGTTCTTAGAGCTCCGAAGACAGAGCTTCCCGTAGAGTAAGCTACATCGTTGGACAGGGCGGAAAGATCTCCAAGATGCAAAGCGATTCTTTCAAGTTCCAGCGCAACTGTCCTTACCGTCATCGCTTTCCTTGGAACTGAAATTCCGCTGAGTGATTCAATAGCGCGGGCAAAAGTTCCGGCGTGACCGATAACGCTGTCTCCGGCGACAGATTCGGCAAGCTTAAGCAAATAAGTTTTATTTTGATTATTCCGGATGAAGAGATCTTCAACTCCTCTATGCTGAAAGCCGAGTTCAATTTCGAGATTATAAACATCTTCACCGTGACAGGAAAATCTGAAATGTCCAGGCTCAATTATACCTGCATGAATAGGGCCGACGCCTACTTCGTGGATTTCTTCACCGGTTATTTCAAAGAAATTGTAAGGCCTTCCATTCGAGCGCGTTCCGGCGATGCCTTTTCTAACAGGCTTAAGCCACGGATGGTTTAACGGCTCTATACCGAACTGCTCGAATAATTCCCGCTCAAAGAGATGCAGCGAAGGCGCGGCTTGAGTCATCGACTGATAAGATTTTTTAGCATCAAACTTTGTTGAAGCGACATGAAGTTTTGAGAGTTTATCGTCAGCTAGTACAGCGTAAAGCATGATGTCTTTGCCTGCATTATCGCCGAAGAACTTTACCGGGCGCATGCCTGAGCTTATACAGGCAAGAATTTGTTCTCTAAATTCTTCAATTTGAAGGCACGGTATATCTTTTAATTTTACCGGCTGAAGATTTTTTATTTCCTTCAAGTTCAAATCTGATTCCTCATTAAGTTAGAAAACCGGCGGCTTTTTGCAGCAATGACATTACACCGCCCGGAACGGCGATTCCTATCGCTAGCAGTATGAAGAGTATAACCAGCTGGCTTATATACGAAGAAGCCGGTGCTGCTGAATGGTCAGCGGTCTCCAAATCATATTGGCCGAAGGACATTTTAAATACTGCGCCGCCCATACCATACATGATTACCGCGAGCAAAATGAAGAAGGGGACAGCAAGCCATCCCAGGCCCGTTAGAAAGAAAGCCTCGATTATCAGGAACTTGCTTATAAAGGACGGAAACGGCGGCATACCGGAAATCGAAAGAAGCGAAGTTATCCAAATCCATCCGGTGCGAGAATCTTTTTTCAGAATGCCGCGAACTTTATCAATTTGCTTTGTCCCGTATTCATGAAGAATATTTCCGCTTGTTAGGAAGAGCGAGGTTTTTGACAATGAATGCGCGGCAATATGAATCATAGCCGCGAAAATGCCGGCCCTGCCCAGAGAAATGCCGATGAAAATTATTCCCATATTTTCGATAGAAGAATAAGCCAGCATTCGTTTATAATTTTTTACACGAAGCATAAAAACAGCGCTTATAAGAAGCGAAAGAAATCCGGTAACAAGGAACAGCGTATTCGAGAATGTCTTATCGCCGGTGATAATCATGATCTTCTGAATCCTGATCATACCGAGCAGAGCCGAGTTAAGCAGAGCTGCCGAGAGAAGCGCGGATACCGGTGACGGAGCCTCCGAATGCGCGTCCGGGAGCCATGCGTGCAGCGGGGCAACACCAATTTTGGTACCGAAGCCAACAAAAAGAAACGCGAACGCAATCTTCATCCAGAAAGGATTTATCATGCCCGCTTTAGAATAAAGATCTGAGAAGAATAGCGAGCCGACATTGCGGCTGCCTATGGAGAGAATTATTATGCCCACGAATGCCAGAGAGATCCCTATGGAGCAAATGTACACATATTTCCAGGATGCTTCGAGGGAAGATTTTTTCTTCTCAAAATAGATAAGCAGGGCGCTTGAAAGCGTTGTAGCTTCTACGAAAACCCACATTAAGGCAAGATGCGTCGATAATATAACGCCGGACATCGCCGCTACAAAAACGAGCAGCACTGCGCTGTAAACTGATTCCTGCTTATTATCAAGATTAAAACTTTTGATGTAATAAATACTGTAAACCGAAGATGCCGCAAAAACAATTGACATCACAACCATAAAAAGAACACCGGCCGGATCGAAACTAAAATATTTAAGCAGCCAGCCGGGAAGGATATTCAAATTAAATCCGTTCCATACGCTTATTGAAATCATAAGATAAACAGCCGGAGTAAACAGCAGCCCAAAACGCGATACAAATTTATTCCGCGCAAGAAGAATAATTATTCCGAGCAAAACCGGGAGAAATAAAATTATGCCGACCATAGTCAGTCCTTAAGCTCAGTTAAGATATCAATATGATTACCATCGTACATAGACTGAATTTTATTAAAGAAGATGACGAACAGGTAAACGCCTAAAAACAAGTCGAGCAGCACACCGGTGTTTACAAGCAGAGGCATTTCGTTCGCTACCGAAAGCGAGAGGAGAAATATGCCGTTCTCCAGAATCATATAGCATAGTATGTGGGTTATTATTCGTTTGCGGCTTACTATAAGGAACAATGCTGCAATAATAAGGACTATAGAGACGCCGAAATACAGAGGTTTAATGCCCGGATCAATTTTAGCGGCCCAGAATGCCGCGATAAAGCCAAAAACAAAAATACCGCTTGCGATCAGAAGAGAATAAAACTGCGATATATTTGGCTCAACTTCGCGTCCGATCTCGTTTTTCCTTATAACCCTCAACAGGAAATAAGGAATTACCGCAGCTTTTACTATCAGAGTCTCAAGGCAGAGGAAAGTAAGATTTATCCAATTAATCTCTTTGAGATCCGTTATTACAAGAAGAAAAAGGAGAAATCCCTGTAAGGCCAGTGTTTTAACAAATGATTCAATCCTGCTCGCGGCGAATATATACAGGATGCTTGTTCCCATTAAGATTATTAAAATGCCGGTCATCTATCTGCCTCCTCTGAGAAAAAATATAACGACTGCAAATGCTGTAATAGAGAGAGCCGTCATTAGGAACAGAAACTGCGGAACGTGAGACATTCTGGCGCGGGCTATTAATGACTCTATGAGTCCGACTGCAACAGCAGTGATGAAAATAACTCCACCGAAAGATAGCAATTGGAAAAGCTGTAAACCTCCGGCGGGGATTAGCAGCCCGGCTATGAGGGCTGAAAGCAAAACCATTTTTAAAGAGGAAGCATAGAGTATAAAGGCAAGATCGGGCCCCGAATAATCGAGCACCATCACTTCGTGTATCATTGTCAATTCAAGATGCGTATTCGGATCGTCTACCGGAACTCTAGAGCCTTCGGCCAGAAGCATAATGAAAAGGGAGACCGCGAAAAGTATTTTAACGAGTATTGTGTAGAATGGAGCGAACTGCAGAGCAGCTATAACCGAGCTGAAAGAAGTATGTCCGGTTATAAGAGCAAGTGTACCCAGCAATATAAAGAACGCCGGCTCAACAATAGTTGAGAAAGTAGTTTCCCTAGCCGCTCCCATGCCTTCGAAACTGCTTCCAGTATCGAGGGCAGCGATAACTGTGAAGAATTTGCCGAAAGCAAGGAGGTAAGAAAAAAGAACAAAATCTCCTGTAAAACTAATAATCGAGCCAGATCCAGGTAAAGGAAGAATAAGAAAGGCCGTAATCACCGCCGCAGCGTTAACGGAAGGCGATATCCGGAAAACGAAGGAGGTAGTTGAACTGATTACTTCCGCTTTCTTCATCAATTTAAAGAAATCGTAAAACGGCTGAAGCAACGGAGCTCCTCTCCGGCCGGCCCATATGGCTTTTATCCTGTTAACCACACCAATAAATAAGAAGGGAGCGAAGACAATCAGCGATATCTCAAGAATAATATTCATTTACATCACTCCTATTACCCATAGAAGAATAATAAGCAGGAATATCAATCCGTAAAGGATGTACTGCTGCAGTCTGCCGCTTTGTATCCACGCTAAAGAATTTAAGATCCTGCGAAGAAGAGACAGTAACGGGCGGATCATATATGAC